>NZ_JAYGGZ010000037.1:0-70724 GCF_034931465.1 Anabaena sp. UHCC 0399
CAATACCGCTTAGAGCTTAACCGAACCGTATTGGGGGAATAGGGACTGGGGACTGCCACTGAGACCCAAGTCCCGCAGGCAAGAAATACGACTACTAAAAACCGGGGTCATGCCCCGGCTTTTTAGGTCTGTGTCGTCTCAATTCAACAGCCGTCTGGTCCACAGAAACTGTGCCCGTACAGTACCTCCGCGTCACAGATATAGATCATGCCCGCAAAATCGAGGAAAAACTTTATTGCGACCTGATCCGCAATATTCTCGGCCATATCCCGATCCGGGGTAATCACCTCGAATTTTATATTCGCATTGGTGTCAGAAACGCTGGGTTGTCCCGACGAGCGCACGTTGCGACTGCCTTTACCGCCGGTTTCCAGAACCGTATAACCGGTTGCCCCGGATTCTTCGATGATATTGGCGATCTTTTTCAGCAGAATCTTTTCTGTGACGATGACGAGCTTTTTGGCTGGCTTGGCCATGTTGCTTACCTCCTTACCGTAATTGATCTTATATATTGAGTCGCTTGGTCTGCCGGGTCAAGGGAGCGCTGACAGACCGCGACCCGTCTGGGATTACCTGCCGCCTATCGCCTGGGCGAGTCCGAGGAAGAGCGGTATTCCCACGCCAATCGCAATGGGTGTACCGATAGCTGTGGAGGCACCGATGTAGGCGGAGGGATTGGCTGACGGAATCCCGGCTCGCAACGTGGGCGGACCTGAGATGTCTGAACTGGAGGAGGCGATGACGGCCAGAACCACGACACCGCCCATGCTGAATCCTGTGGCATAGTGGGCAATCATACCGAGACCGAAGGCGATGAACCCATGCAACAGCGGTGCCACTACGCTATACACGACGTACCACTGGGCTACCTTGCGCAGTTCGCCAAGTCTTGACCAAGCCTCCATACCCATCACCAGCATCAAGATCGAAAGCAAGCCGCGGAAGAGGGGGTCGTAGAAGCTTTTATAGACACTTTCCGGCTGGGCTAATATGCCAAGAGCAAGGCCGAGCAACATTGCCGATAGGGCAGGACCCCGGAGGCTTTCCTGCACGATCGGCCATATCTTGACCCGATTATCCGCAGACTGCTGCTTGCTGAGATACTCTTGCCGGGTGCTGGGATAATCCTGCTGATCGGGATAATCGCCTGCTGCAACGGTCTGCTTGCTGAGATACTCCTGCTTGCTGAGAGACTCGCCTGCTGCACTACGCTTCTTCTTCTTGTTGATATAAATGTTGGCAATCACAATCGCAGTTACGAGCGCTGGGATATCCATGAAGGGATAGAGTGCGCCAGCCCATGCCTCGTATTGCATTTTTTGTCCATCCAGTACCGTCAGGGCGGCGGCCATAGTAGAGCCACTCACAGCACCAAACAACCCCCCGGTCGCAATCGCATCCACGGTTTTGACCTTCGGCAGCTTGGCCAATGTATAGCGCGCGATGAATACAATGAGAATTCCTAATACCATAGCAAACGCTACGGGCAACACCATCTCCGTTAGGTTGGAATTGCGGATCGCCTGACCACCGGTCAGACCGATTTTCATGAGCAGCATGAAGACGATGATCTGATTAATCGCCTCTGGAATTATTAATTCGCTACCAAGGGCGGCAATGACCATACCACCAATCAGAAAGCTGAGTGTTGGCGACTGCAACTGCTTAACGAAGTCCACTAAGAACAAGGACAAAAAATCCATGAATACCTCCTTCCGCCTCCTCTAAAAAAGAGCGATTATTGTGATAAGTGAGCTTTAAGAAGTAAGGGTGCAGCGCTTCAACCCTGCCGACAGGTGTTCGCGTAACACCTGTCGGCAGTGGGTTCAAAGATGGCCGGCCGCTCTCCAAATGGGGCTGGAAGGTGTCGCTGTCCCGTAGTAACTTCTATAGATCAAGATATATTAAGACCCAAAATTCTATGTACTTAAGTCATATCCTTAAATTCGCACAAATCTGCGATCGTTTTACATGGATATGCCAAGTAATTTCAAATTCAAATCATAAGTTTTCCTTTTATTTTCACAAAACTCGTATATCTCTGGTCAGTGTAAATTGCGATCACAGAATTTTCTCTATAGACGGATATTGCACCGAGGACGGTACGGGATCAATCAAATCAGGAACAGGAGTTGCATGGACACCACTCTTCTAGCAATGACTGAGCTAATCAATCCACAATTCAGGGGGAGCTGTTGATGGTTTATAAGTCGTGGATGGACTGTAACTGGCGAGGTTAAACCACCCCACCGCCAGTAGGAGACCGAACCCACAGCCCAACAAAAAAGTCCAGGCGTGAGACGAATCGAGCACGCAGAGCAGGCGGCGATCGCCGCTATATACCTGCACTAGCCAGCCTTCGCTGGTGTTGTCAAATTTTGTCCGCAGTTTAGTTGAGTCAAACTTGTTCATTGTGTATGCTCCATGCTGATCGAATGTTTGTGGCGGTGGCGGGCACTTATGCGCTGCGACGGAAACACCTGTCAGAACTTCACCTGTGAATGGAGAATGTCTCAAGGAGAGAAACTGGGTCGCTCAAACCTGATATTGATGTCGAACAGAAGACAGACATCTATGCTTTCGCTTTGAACGATATTCTTAAGTTTATATAAGCTCATCAAGAAATCGGACAAGAAATCCACGTTGTAATTCCTCCTTGATTCAGATATTAGGGGTAAAAACAATTCAAAATTGCAATCATTAGGGGCTGATACCTAGAATTAATTCAAGATAAATCTTCTTCTTAATTTTGCATTTTGAATTTAAAAAAGGTCAGAACGGCAGGTATGTGCCTAAGTTTATCTGAAAATTTGCGATCGCTTTACATGGATCTGCTAAGTAATTTCAAATTCAAATCATAAGTTTTTCTTTTATTCTCAAAAAACCTGTATATCCCTGGTCAATGTAAATTGTGATCACAGAGTTTTCTCTATACGTTCTCAAAACCCCAGCAATTCTCATTTTGGCAAGAAGCTGTTCAAGCACTGAGAATCTCGGTATTGTGATGACATTTGAGAGATCCAAAAGAGCTAGAGCGGTTGAAAGAACGGGGTTTGTTCGTGTCAGAGCGATCGCCATAGTGCCAAGATTACTGCTGAAGTAGTCAGGACTTACGCAACTGGCACAATGCGATCGCTAATAATTTCTCTGCACACATAACCCAAATAAAAGTCTATTCCTGGGGAGCGATCGCATTGTCTTTCAAAAGCAGGACGGAAGACTACAAAAATCGGCTCATCATAACAAAGGGTAAATACAAACTTTTGAAAAACCTACTTGCTATATTTCGGCGAGGAGATAGATTATGGTAGGCGATTTTTTACGGAAGGCTCAGGATTTTATCGGTGGCTCAAGGCGTGAAGAACGTGAGGAAGAAGGAGATTATCGGGAATATCGGGGACGCAGGGGAAGACGAGACAGTGAAGGCCGCTATGAAGATGAGGACGAATATGGCAATGTCCGCCGCTCCCGTGAAGACCGTGATGATGAAGAGGATGAAGAGGACGAAGGCAACGTCCGCCGTTCTCGCAGAGACAGCTACGATGAGGACGACGAATAACCATATTGATTCATATTGTAGAGACGCGATTTATCACCTCTAGCAACGTGTGTATTGCCATCTTGATTAAATTGATGATTAGAGGTTGTTTGAAAAGTCTAATTTATTACTTTCCTTGGCGAATATAATTCGCAGCTACACAGACAAAACCCCTAATTTTTCATTAGTCCGCGCAAGCGGACTTTGTTTGTATAGTAGCGTATTATATTCGCCCAATATTTTTCTATTAAAAATAAATCGTCGCTAATTTAAAAGTGTAAAAAAGTCTTTAGTGAAAAACTGGATTTTGTAGATAAGTCAAAGTGCTGAGTCTGGAGTAATGACCAATAATTGACTAGAGTGAAAGTCACTATATTTGATTTGATGGCAAGAATTCTATGTCAGGTTCAGCACAAAATTCAGCCCCACTGCTAGAAGTTCAAAACGTCCATGCTGGATACATTAAAGATGTTGATATCCTACAGGGTGTGAATTTTCGGGTTGAACAAGGGGAATTGGTGACAGTGATTGGCCCTAACGGCGCGGGTAAATCAACTTTAGCCAAAACCATTTTTGGCTTATTGACACCCCATACAGGCACAATTACCTTTAAGGATGAGAATATCGCCGGACTGAAATCTAATCAAATCGTCCGTCGGGGAATGTGCTACGTACCCCAAATTGCTAATGTGTTTCCTTCTTTGAGTGTCGAAGAAAATTTGGAAATGGGGGCTTTTATTCGTAATGATGCCCTCAAACCCCTCAAAGATAGAATATTTACCATGTTTCCCAGATTAAGCGATCGCCGTCGGCAACGTGCTGGTACACTCTCAGGGGGAGAACGTCAAATGCTAGCAATGGGCAAAGCTTTGATGTTAGAACCGAGTTTATTGGTGTTAGATGAACCTTCAGCCGCTTTATCTCCTATTTTAGTAACGCAAGTATTTGAGCAGATTAAACAAGTTAATCAAGGGGGTACAGCAATTGTCCTCGTAGAACAAAACGCCCGTAAGGCTTTAGAAATGGCAAACCGTGGTTATGTCTTAGAATCTGGACGGGATGCTATATCTGGCCCTGGTCAAGAATTGTTGACTGACCCTAAAGTAGCCGAACTGTATTTGGGGGCTGGGAAGAGACATTAGGGGACAAGGAATTTTGGATTTTGGGTGGAAACCAATCTAAAATCCAAAATTCACGCATTGAATTGCCCTATGCCCAAAAATTAAATCACTCTTAAACCGTGTACAAAGGTACTCTTGTAGCATCTCCAATTCTGATATCTTCCTGACAACAACACAAATGTTGTCAGGAAGATTAATGAGTCGAATCAATGGATTTATCGGTCGTCGTAATTTCTTGTTATTAGCAGGTGGTAGCGGTTTAGCTTTAGCAGCTACTACTGTAGGTGGTAGTCTGATTAAAGATACACAAGAAACTACTATTGCTGATGTTAATCCAGTTAACCCTAATGTAGTCGATCCTCAACAGGCGTTAAAACGCTTGATAGTTGGTAATCAAAGGTTTGTAGAAAGTAAACCTCAATATCCCAATCAATCACGAAAACGTCTGCAAGCCATTACCCAAGGTCAGTATCCTTTTGCAACTATATTGGGCTGTGCAGATTCTAGAGTACCAACAGAAATTATTTTTGATCAAGGACTTGGAGATTTATTCGTTGCGCGAGTCGCGGGTAATGTCGCCAGTGACATGGCTATTGGCAGTATAGAATATGCTACATCTGTATTGGGTTCGCAGTTAATTGTCGTTTTGGGTCATAGCAAATGCGGTGCTGTTGCAGCAGCTATGAAAAATGAACCTCTTCCTGGTAGGATTGGCTATGTGATCGAAGGTATCAAACCAGCTTTAACTAGCGTCAAAAAAACATCTCAGAATATTGAAGAGGCAGCAGTTATTGCCAATATTCAATACCAAGCGGCAAAACTGCTACAAAAGTCTGCAATCTTAGCGAAATTAGTACGTCAGGGTAAACTCAAAATCGTTGGAGGATTTTACGACATTGATACAGGCAAGGTTTCTATTTTAACTTAACCCCAGTAACCTTGCGCTTTGATAAAATAACGTACTGACAACCCACGCCAAAGTTAGTCCATAGACAACAGATAGCAGAGTAAAACGGCTGCTTTTAGACTCACTTTTAATAGTAGCAACCGTGGCTAAACAGGGCGTGTAAAGTAAACAAAAAAGCATAAAACTATAGGCTTGAATTGGTGATATTGTTTGGGAAATAACTGTTTGTACAGCATTAGGATCAGCAAGGTGGTAAATACTGGCTAAAGATCCCACTAAAATTTCTTTGGCGATGAATCCAAATATCAATGCAATAGTTAACTGTTGGGGAATACCGGCTGGATTGAGGAGAGGGGCAAAAAACTCACCAATGCGCGTGGCGTAGCTAGTCTCTTGATTTCCTGGTAAGTTGCTCAACAACCAGATGGCTAATAACCCTAGCGCAATAAATCCACCTCCTCGCTTCAAGAATGCTTTGACTGCATCCCAACCTGTCACCATCCCAACTACAATCGGGATGGTAATTAGCATCTCTCCAGCACTACTGATGGGGTTGGCTGTACCTTGAGGTAAATTGCTTAATAGCCATACACCAGCTACCCCAGCAGTAATAAATCCGGTAGCACGTTGTAGAAACTGCTTTAACTCACCCCATCCCCGGAGAAATATTTGCTTGAGGGTGGGGAAGCGGTAAGGAGGTAGTTCAATGACAAAAGGTTCTTGGTTTTGAAAGTGTCCTTTTAGTAGTAGTCCGGTTAACAGTGCAACAGCAAAACTGAATAGGTACAGAGAAAACAGTACCAAAGGCCCCCAAGTCCGATTAAATAGGGCATCAATTATAAATATAAATACAGTCAACCGTGCCGAGCAGAGGGCAAAGGGAATAATAAAAATGGAAAGTAAGCGTAAAGCCTGCGATGGTCGAAGACCCGCCTTCGGCGATCGCATCACTCGTGTTCCCATGATGGCAGGTATATTACAGCCAAACCCCATAATTAGCAATACAAAGCTACGACCATCCAGCCCAAAGCGATACATTAAAGCATCCATCATGTACGCTGCTCTGGAAAAATAGCCACTGTCTTCTACAATGGCCATCATGAAGAAAAAGGTCATTACTAGGGGAATAAAAGATGCTACGGTAGCTAACCCGCTATAAAGACCATCTACCAGAAATCCCCGCCAAAACTCCGGCAAATAGGCGGTGAGGGGAGTAATCACAACTTTCTGCAACCATCCAGTAATAGCATCAGCTACATCCTGTAACGGCAAACCCACCAACCAAACGAACGCAAACATTAAGTAAATTGACAGAAAAAACAGTGGTAGTCCTAGTAAGGGATGCAGTAATACCCCATCCAACTTTTCTGTGAATGTTTTAAATAACTGCGAGGGCATTTCTACCGTATTTTCTAGGATGGCTTGAATTTGCTCCTCTGGAATTTGCCGATGGGCGATAATCTCTTGCTTGAGTGCTTCAGGTGCAATGGGTGTGGAGTTTTCTGCTAATTTTTGATAATTTGACGCATAGCGATCGCCCAAGGCGGGTCTTCGACCATCGCATAACCCCTACCATACTTAGCACTAACTAATGCTACAGGCATCTCTAATTTTTGGGCTAATTGTTCTGGATGAATTGTGATCCTAAAATGCTTGGCTTCATCTGCCATATTGAGGATGACTACAGCAGGTATTCCCAAGGCTTTGACTTGTAAGGCTAGACGAATTTGACGGTCTATTTGCGCTGCATTGAGAATTACCAGCACTAAATCAACTCGTTATGCCGAAAAATTAGGGATAGAAATTCTGTCCCGTCAAGAATTTGCATATGAAATTGGCTTAGGGGTCAAAGCTAAAATCGACGGTGAACAAGTGCTAGTAGGAAGCGATCGCTTTTTACGTCAATGTGGTGTCCCTTTAGATTGTCTCTATGAAGCCCATCAATGCAACACCGCAGATTGTCCCCAGCATCTCAATTGCCGCATTTCTGCCCATGATTCCTTATTGTATGTAGCAGTCAATCAAGAATTCCAAGGCGTAATTTATTACACCGATCCATTGCGTCCAGAAAGTCCAGCCATCATTCAGCAATTACAAACTAAATACGGCATGGAAATTCACCTATTAACAGGAGATAATCAGCAACGGGCTGTAGCTGTCGCAGAACAACTGGGTATTCCCTTATCCCAAGTTCATGCTGAAGCATTCCCAGAGCAAAAAGCTGATACCATCCAGAAATTACATCAAGCTGGAAAGACAGTAGCATTTACAGGCGACGGCTTGAATGATTCCATTGCGTTAGCCTATGCTGACGTTTCTATCTCCTTTAGTGGAGGTTCAGAAGTAGCCAGAGAAACAGCAGATGTAGTCCTGATGGATGATAACCTGAGCAGTTTTGTAGAAGCAATTGCGATCGCCCGTCAAACCCAAACAGTCATTCAGCAAAATATCGGTTTAGCCGTAGTTCCCAATTTAGCCGCACTCGGACTAGCCACCACCGTAGGACTACATCCCCTAGCGGCGACAGTCGTTCATAATGGTTCAGCTATTGCAGCCGGCTTAAATGGTTTACGTCCCCTCATGCACCGAGATCCGCCGAGGTAATACCAATTCAAAATTCAAAATTCAAAATTAAAGAACTTCTAGGGACTATAGGGAGTGGGGAGTAGGGAAAATAAATTTTCATGAGTTTCTTGCAAAAGTGATAAGTAATCGCACAGAATTATTTATACATGAGTTTCTATTCTGGATAAGGGTTTTATGGCTTAACTTTGTGTAATTAATTTTGTTTAGCTACTTAACTATAGCGTCCTTCTTTGCACCTTTGCGCCTTTGCGCAAAACAAAAAAATATTTATGCAAGAGTCTTATGCAAGAGTCTAATGATCAAACTTCTACCAGAACATCAGCAAACCATCTTTAACCATGCTGAAACCACCTACCCTAATGAATGCTGTGGGTTAATTTTGGGATATGTGGCGGATGGGGTGAAAACTGTAGTTGAAGTCATACCAACAGCAAATGCTTGGAATAGCGAAGCAGATAACTTTGCTGGCGATAAAACAACCCATAGCACCGAAAGACGATATGCGATCGCACCCCAAGTCATGTTACAAGTACAAAAATCAGCCCGCGATCGCTCACTCAGCATCATTGGTATCTATCATTCCCATCCCGACTATCCCGCCATTCCCTCAGAATGCGATCGCCTGTATGCTTGGCAAGGATATCTATATATAATAGTGTCCGTTCAAAAAGGTGTAGCCGGTGACATCAAAACTTGGAGTCTTGATAACACTCATCACTTTCAAGCCGAGACACTTGTTGCAGAAAGCTAGTAACGTGTCAAGTTAGTTTTGACGGTTCGTAGTATTCGCGTAGCGTCTCGTAGAGAGGACTTTAGTCCTTAGAAAAATCAGGACTAAAGTCCTTACTACAAACTTGCTTATCCATCAATTTAAACTTGACTTTTGACTTTTGACTTTTGACTTGATTAGTCCCCAGTCCCTACTTTCCTGATAACATAATTTTTAAATATAGAGACAGATATCATTTTTCGATACAATCAATAATCCGCGCTTCCTCATTCAAACTTTTATGCTCAATCCAAATCTGGAAGATATCCAGTTAACCAAAGACGATTACGAACGCTACTCCCGTCACCTAATATTGCCGGAAGTGGGAGTAGAAGGACAAAAACGCCTGAAATCTGCCAGTGTGTTATGTATCGGTACAGGCGGACTGGGTTCACCACTACTGTTATATTTAGCAGCCGCAGGTATCGGCCGCATCGGTATCGTTGATTTCGATGTTGTGGATACTTCCAACCTGCAACGCCAAGTCATTCACGGTACATCCTGGGTAGGTAAACCCAAGATTGAATCCGCGAAAAACCGCATTCACGAGATTAACCCCTATTGTCAAGTTGACCTCTACGAAACCCGCCTAAGTTCGGAGAATGCCCTAGATATTATCAGACCTTACGATATCGTCGTAGATGGTACAGATAACTTCCCCACCAGATATCTAGTTAACGACGCTTGCGTATTGTTAGACAAACCCAACGTCTACGGTTCAATTTTCCGCTTTGAAGGCCAAGCAACTGTATTTAACTACGAAGGCGGGCCGAACTACCGCGACTTATACCCAGAACCACCACCACCAGGAATGGTTCCTTCCTGTGCAGAAGGTGGAGTATTAGGTATTCTCCCTGGGATGATTGGTGTCATTCAAGCCACAGAAACCGTCAAAATTATTCTTGGTAATGGTAATACCTTAAGTGGCAGACTGTTGCTTTATCATGCCCTCGATATGAAATTCCGGGAGTTAAAGCTGCGTCCTAACCCCATCCGCCCAGTTATTGAAAAGCTGATAGACTACGAACAATTCTGTGGTATCCCCCAAGCCAAAGCAGCCGAAGCGCAACAACAGCAAGATATGCAAGAAATAACTGTAACACAGTTGAAGGAATTACTTGATAGTGGTGCGAAAGATTTTGTGCTGCTAGATGTGCGAAATCCTCATGAGTACGACATTGCGAAAATTCCTGGTTCAGTGTTAGTTCCGCTACCAGAAATTGAAAACGGTAATGGTGTCGCAAAAGTCAAAGAATTACTCAACGGTCATCGCTTAATTGCTCATTGTAAGATGGGCGGGCGATCGGCTAAAGCTCTAGCCATCCTCAAGGATGCGGGGATTGTGGGTACAAACGTCAAAGGTGGTATTCAGGCTTGGAGTCGGGAAGTAGATTCCTCAGTTCCAGAGTATTAATGTAGAGACATCTGGGAACTAAAATTAACTTTTCCCCCTTCCCTCGTAGGGAAGGGGGTTAGGGGGTTAGGTTAAGCGTCAATTTTTACACATAACGCGAAAAGTTAAGTGCATACTACCGACCAAACAACTCGCATTCATACTAATTGATACTTTTGGCATTCTCATATTGCCTCATCATCTATTATCAGCAGCTTCTCAGGAAAATTAGGTAAAAACACTATAATTTATTCTAAGCCTAATTTATCCTACTCCTGAGCGCGAAAATGGCAGAGGAATCTTTCAAGCTTTTCTTTTCTTACTCTCACAAAGATGAAAATTTACGGGATGAATTAGCTAAATACCTGATTATATTGGAGAGACAGGGTGTAATATCAAGCTGGTATGACCGCAAGATACTAGCTGGAGGCGTGTGGGATGAGGAAATTAAGAACAATCTAAAGACAGCCGATATTATTCTCTTACTTATCAGTGTTGATTTTCTCCATTCTCAATACTGCTGGGATGTGGAACTTAAAATGGCAATAGAACGCCACGAGAAAGGAGAAGCTTGTGTAATTCCGGTGATTTTGCGGAATGTTGATTGGGTTGGTGCGCCATTTGCTAGACTGCAAGCTTTACCTAAAAATGCTGAACCTGTGGTGTCAAGGTATTGGCATACTCAAGATGATGCTTTTACGGATGTAGCCAAAGGGATTCGTGCTGCCGTGGAAGCACTCAAGCAAAAACGAGAAGAACGTCAACGCGAACAGGAAGCTGAAATACTACGACAACAGGAAGCTGAGGCTTTACGAAGACACAGAGAACTAGAAGAAGCTGAGAAACGTCAACGCAAACAAGAAGCTGAAATACGACGACAACAGGAAGCAGAAAGACTAAAACGAGAACAAGCAGAAGTTAAGAAACTACATCAAACTGAATTAGCCTCAGACAAAGGTGTAGACTATACGAAATTGCGCGACCTACTAGCAGCAAAAAAGTGGAAAGAAGCAGACTATGAAACTTATCTGGTAATGCTTCAGGTAATAGGGCGTGAAAAAGTTGGCGGAATTAGCAACGAAGAGTTATTAAACTTTCCCTGTACTGACCTCCGTACAATTGACCAACTATGGGTAAAATATAGCAATGGACATTTTGGTTTCAGTATTCAAAAAGAAATTTACTTGAGCGTCGGCGGTAAGCCAGATGGTCAGTATTACGAAGAAGCCTGGGAAAAATTTGGCGATCGCGTAGGATGGAGAGTGAAAGGAAACTGGATATGCTATAGTGAAGTAATTTTTGACACATCTTCTCCTAACGGACACTTGCCTGGGTGTTGTTACACTTTTGGTGGAGGAAGTGGATGTACCATAGGGGCGTGTGTAAATAGGGGATATTTTCTCTTCTCTCGCATTGAAATTTGTACAGCGTAACATTTCTTTCCGATATTTATAAAGACTGTGGGGCTATAACAGTTCGCCTGAATAAATTTTTCTGCTACCTCATACACCTCAGTATCTTCCGTTACTCGTTGCTTATCCCAAGACTCATCTGTCCTGGTGACTTCTTCTTCTCTTAATCAATCTCGTAGAGAAGAGTATGCTAGAAATAAACTCATGGATAAAAGGCAAACTCCATGACAACACAAGAAGAAACCATTGCTAAAATTCGCCGACTTCCAAAGTCTCTAGTTCAAGAAGTAAATGATTTTATCGATTTTCTAGTTTGGAAGTCTAGCAGTAAAGACTCTTCAAATTGGCTACATTCTGATGAATCACTGGAATTAATGGAATCAGATTTCTCTGATTATCTCTCCAACTTAGAAGACTATGAAAACCGGCTAGCTCGTGGGGAAATTAAGTGGTAGATGTTAAAGCAAAGTGTAACACACCGTATGATAGTGGTGCGTTACGGCTAGATATCATTTGCACACACTCCCAAATTCTTACACAGCCTTAACACACCCTACTTAATATTTCTTTTATAAATAGGCTCTCATAATCCCGGTATCTTGGAAATACGGGAATTATTGATCACAGATTAATGAATATTGTTAAACCGCAATTTAATATCTTATGGGTGCAGGTTGGGGTATTGGCTGCATTGCAAGGAGCAATCACCCTCTGCTGGGTAATTTATAATGCTTATCTACCTCAACTTTTAAGCCAATTTGGTTTTCCTGCATCTTTGGCAATAGGTTTGTTGGTAATAGAAAATGCTTTGGCTGTGATTTTAGAACCTCTGATGGGGGGACTTTCAGATCAAGCCAAAAATTGGGTAGGTAGTAGATTTCTGTTTATTTCGGGGGGTGTAATTCTCTCAGCCACATTATTTATAGCTATCCCCAGCATAGTTACTTTTGTACCACCGACTGTAGTTTTGCGATCGCTCCTCCCCATAACATTAATAGCATGGGCGATCGCAATGACAGTATTTCGTTCTCCGGCTATCGGTTTATTGGCTAAGTATTCCCGCCCAGCCGAGTTACCCATCGCAGCTAGTTTGCTGACACTGATAGGGGGAATAATTGGGGCGTTTCGCGGCGTTGCTAATCAATTTATTTTAAGTTTAGGGTCAATTTTTGCCTTTGCGATCGCTTCTTTTGTATTGTTAGCTGTAGCAGCTACATTACGCATAGTTACCCCTCCCGATAAACCAGGTGAGCAACGTCACCCAGAAATTATCCAGCTACCTTGGCCAGAATTAAGACTAATTTTAGCAACTGGTTTTGGGATTGCTTGGGGTTCTCGCTTGCTAATGGATGTTGTCAGTAAGATTTTACTAGCCCAATTTAATCAAAATGATTGGCTGATGGTGGGGGTAGGACTTGCGATCGCTGTTGCGGCTCTCCCTGGGGGTTGGTTTGCTGTTAAAATCGGCAACAGTCGCGCCATGTTGATTGGTATTGGCATCACCATTGTCTCACTATTGTTAATAGTTTTTCTCAACCTAATTCCTTTTTTATTACTATTAATAGTCGGCTTTAGTTTAATTATTAATGGCACAATTCCCTTTGCTTTAGGTCTTATGTCCCAACGCTGGAAAGGATTAGGATTGGGGATGTATTTCGGTGGATTTGCGTTAGCCATGAGTTTATTTAGCCTAGTTTTTCCCCAACCCCAAAGCATTACACCTATTGTGGGTGCAGTGGGGGCGACATTAGCATTTCTATTAGCAGGTGGATGTATTGCGACTAGTAATAATTCGTAATTCCTAAGAAGGGACGATTAAATAACTGCTAATTTCTTACTCCATACCCCATTCCTTTAACATCCCCATTAATTTACGCTTACGTCCGTGGATTTCCATCAACTGTTCACGATAACTCGCCCAATGTGCTTGTCTTCCAGATGCTATGTAAGCGGCGCGTGCTTGTTTTAACCATTCAATCGCTTCACCATAATATTCTGCTTTTCCCTCATCCATAATTCTTTCAGCACTGCGGCGAGAGTTAGCAATCACCCAGTCAGGATTGTGAGAAATGGCGGCTTCCATGACACGGTGAACTAAAGCTACATGATAATGACTCAGTTCGCTAACACTTGTAATAGCATCATCAATTAAACCTTCATGTAAAAGTATCTCTACTTTGGCTGCTTGTATTTCCCAATGCTCAGAAGTGCTGATAACTTTCAATAAGTCGGGTTTGATGTTCTCCCAGTCTTCCCCGGCTAATTCTGCTATCTTTTGATAATCAACAAAGTGAGGCTTGACTTCAAAAGCCGCCTTGAGTGCTAACAATGCAACTTCACTATTACCCAACTCTAAGGCTAAATCACTTGTCCAAATGCCTAATGCGTACTGACAATTTCCCCATAACTTAAACCCAGTTTGGGCAATTTCCAAGGCTTGCGGTAATGAACCTTGTTCAGCGAGGGTTTTGGCTAAAGCGAAGGCCTCTTCCATTGAACTCATTTCAGTTTGGGCGGCTATCACAGCTTCTTCTACTCTGCCTAAGCGTCCTAACATAGTGAGATAGGCTTGGGTTTGTCCTTCTGCCTGGGCTAAATAGAGGTATTCTTGATAACGTTCTTGATGTTCGAGAATTTTCAGGCGAATCATGGCTAAATCATCAGCGTAGTCTGGTATTTCTTGTCCCCAAACGCCCCTTTCACTGATGTTTCCCTGAAGAACCTGCATCAATTGCGGATCATCCCAGCCTTGGCGTAAGGCTGCTAAACTCATACCAAAATCAGTATTCCATTCATCTTGCCAAACTTCCAAATTGACTTGAATATCAACTTTTTCTTCTGGGGTGAGTTCGGCCGAGAGAATCACCTCACACCAAGCAATATTCAATTCCCAGGCGATTTCATTATTATCACCACCGTATTCTAAAACCTCATCCCAATTTTCTGCACAGGTAGCGGTAATAGCTTCGAGAACAGCGATCGCATTATAACTTTCTCCCTGTTCGCTAAACTCTAAAGCCCCTTGCACCAAACTAAATAATTCTTCTGTCAGGGGATCTTCCTCATACCCCTCCTCAAAATAACTCACCGCCTCCCGGAGAATTTGCTTAATTTGCCCCCGCAAAGCAGGAAGATTCACAGTAATTTGTCGTTCAGATTTGGCAGATAGAGGTTTAGATACAGGACTTGTCATCCAACTGACGTGCTGATCAATAATATCAATTAGTTGGGGTTCTTCTGCCACCAATTCCTGTACTAGCCTTTGAGTCTGCACAGCATCGAGACGATTTAGTAACTGTTCTAGGGTGGGGCGTTGTTCAATAATGTCTGGTTGACGAGTTAATACAAGTGCCGTCGCCACAATATGTTTACACCAATCATCAAAGTTATAGGCACAATTACAGTAGGCTGAGGTTATGGCTTTATCGTCAAAATTCAAACAGACTTGATAAGGTTTGACTTCACGACCTTCAACTTCAGACTGTATCTGCTGACCACGTTGGGTAATTTTGGTCACAGCACCTGATTGAAAATATGCCTCACCACGTTGAAAAGACTTGGAGTTAGCATAACGGCGGACTGTAAATTCACTGATATTGGGAAAAGACATTAAGCGATCGCCTGGAAGAATCCTATAGGTGATTTTAATTCAAGATTACTCGTTGCGCGATCGCCCTGCAAATACTTTCACGGTCATAATGGAATAGGGACAAATCAAGTCAAAAGTCAAAATTAATTAAATAACTCCTGGGAATTGGGAAGCAGGGGAAGCAAAAGGGCAGAAGTTCTTTAATTTTGACTTTTGAATTTTGAATTTTTAATAGGGGTTGCACTGATGACGAGTGAAGTTGAGAATAGATAATGCGAAGCACACGGGGAGACTAACGTGAGTCATGACTTTGATTACGATTTAGTAATTATAGGAGCTGGTGTAGGGGGACATGGCGCAGCCCTACACGCCGTAAGTTGCGGCTTAAAAACAGCGATTATCGAAGCAGCTGATATGGGAGGAACTTGTGTTAACCGAGGCTGTATTCCTTCTAAGGCGTTGTTAGCCGCATCTGGACGTGTGCGGGAACTGCGCGATGCCCATCACCTGAAGTCTTTGGGAATCCAAATTGGCGGTGTAGAATTTGATCGTCAAGCGATCGCAGATCACGCCAATAATCTTGTTTCCAAAATTCAAGGGGATTTAACAAACAGCCTCAAACGCCTGGGAGTCGATATCATCAGGGGTTGGGGTAAACTCGCCGGCACACAAAAAGTCACGGTGACAGGAGACGGTGGCGAAAAAACCATCACCGCTAAAGATATAATTCTTTCTCCTGGTTCTGTACCCTTCGTCCCCCCAGGGATTGAAGTAGACGGCAAAACCGTGTTTACTAGCGACCAAGGCGTGAAGCTAGAAACACTCCCGGAATGGGTAGCCATTATTGGTAGTGGTTACATCGGTTTAGAATTCTCTGATGTTTACTCAGCTTTGGGCTGTGAAATCACCTTGATTGAAGCCCTTGATCAACTTATGCCAGGTTTTGATCGCGATATTGCTAAACTCGCCGAACGGGTACTAATTACACCCCGCGACATTGAAACCAAAGTGGGAATCTACGCCAAAAAAGTTATTCCCGGTTCGCCTGTAGTGATTGAATTGGCAGATTTCAAAACCAAAGAAGATGTTGAGGTCATCGAAGTGGATGCTTGCCTAGTAGCCACAGGACGCATCCCCGCTACCAAAAATCTTGGTTTAGAATCTGTGGGTGTAGAACTTGATTGCCGCAATTTTATTCCTGTTGACGATCGCATGGCAGTGCTATCAGCAGGGGAAGTTGTACCCCATTTATGGGCAATTGGTGACGCTAACGGTAAAATGATGCTGGCACACGCAGCCTCAGCCCAAGGTATCATCGCTGTCGAAAATATGGTTGGACATGATAGAACAGTCGATTATCGCAGCATTCCCGCCGCCGCATTTACCCATCCCGAAGTTAGCTATGTTGGCTTAACTGAAACAGCCGCGAAAGAATTAGGACAAACCGAAGGTTTTGAAGTCGCTACCAGTAGAAGTTACTTCAAAGGAAATTCCAAAGCCTTAGCAGAAAACGAAGCCGACGGTATCGCCAAAGTCATCTACCGCAAAGACACCGGAGAAGTTTTAGGCGTGCATATTTTTGGCTTACACGCCTCCGACTTAATCCACGAAGCATCCGCCGCCGTCGCTAACCGTCAATCTGTCCAAACCCTAGCCCATTTAGTTCACGCCCACCCAACTCTGTCAGAAGTGTTGGATGAAGCATATAAACGAGCAATTATCTAGGGTGTAGAGGCTACGGTGTACACACAAGTCCGATAACCTTATCCCCCATCATTTTGATCCCCCCTAACCCCCCTTAAAAAAGGGGGAACTAGAATCAAAGTCCCCCTTTTGAAGGGGGATTTAGGGGGATCAGACAACATTTTGCACCCAGCACTCACCACTCACCACTCACCACTCAGCACTGAATATGCAAATCCGTCGCCGTCAACCGAACCCGGCTATAAATGTCTCTATATTGCGCTATCAAGCTGCTGTACCAGATGCAGAACCGCAGCACATCCTAGAAGAAATTGTCTGGCAAAAGGAAATAGAAGTTGAACAAATGCGCGAAAGAGTGCCTTTACGAGAATTGCAGAAGCAAGCACTCACCGCACCACCAACGCGTGATTTTGTCGCGGCCTTAAAACAAGGTAGAACTAAACCTGCGTTAATTGCGGAAGTTAAAAAAGCTTCCCCCAGTAAAGGCGTATTTCGGGAAGATTTTGACCCAGTAGCGATCGCCCTATCCTATCAACAAGGTGGTGCTAGTTGTCTTTCTGTTTTAACCGATAGTAAGTTTTTTCAAGGTGGCTTTGAGAACTTATCCAAAGTCCGTACTGCTGTAGATTTGCCGCTACTGTGTAAGGATTTTGTCATCTATCCTTATCAAATGTACTTAGCACGGTTACGAGGTGCAGATGCAGTTTTATTAATTGCAGCTATCCTCAGCGATCAAGACTTGCAATACTTCCTCAAAATTGCCAAGAGTCTTAATATGGCAGCATTGATTGAAGTTCATAATCTTGAAGAACTTGACCGTGTATTGGCTTTAGATGGTGTATCTTTAGTCGGAATCAATAACCGCAATTTAGAAGATTTTTCTGTTGATTTGCAAACCACTTGCCAAATTTTAGCCGCCAGGGGTAGCCAATTACAGGAAAAAAATATTCTAGTTGTGAGCGAGTCAGGATTACATACCCCAGAAGATTTAAATTTAGTATCACAAGCTGGTGCAGCAGCAGTCTTAATTGGCGAATCCTTAGTCAAACAGCCAGATCCAGAATTAGCGATCGCGCTTTTATTTTCCCCCTCTACTTGAAAACTATTCAGAGCTAGCACCTAGGATCACCTTAGTATAGCTTGGCAGAAATAAGCGGTACTAGGGGCTAGTTAGTTGATTATCTAAAAATCTCAGTTATACCAATTTTAGTAAAGAATCAAACAGATCGGTAGGTTGGGTTGAATGAAGTGAACCCCAACAGAGACAAGGCTTTGAGGCGTTGGGTTTTGTTCTTCAACCCAACCTACATTTGTAGCAATTATTTTTTGAATTAGTATTAAATATTTATTTATTGTGTCAAAATTGACTTGACAGCAAATAAAAATTAAACATCAAAAAATTACCTAATTGAAATCATCAATTAACTACATGGAGCAAATCCCTCTACCATCACCTATTCACTACGAACTTATACTTCAACTATTAGAAAGACAAACCATGTCAGCAGTCAATAATAACCCTGAACTGCGATATCAGGTTAATCAACTAATTATTACTCTCCGTAAAGCAGTAGTTCAACAAAAGCACTTAGAAGAAAGCTGTCAAGGTTCTTCTGTACCAGTAGAACACCGTTGGTCAATTAATCATCAGAATAATTCGTAATTCGTAATTAATATCGGGCATTGGGCATTAATTGTTCTCCTCTGCTTCCCCACTCCTCTCCTTCTTCTTCTTCCCCTCTGACTCAAATAAAAGAGCGAGTTAACTAATTAACTCGCTCTTTTATCGAATTCGTCTGGAAATAAATAGAAAATCCAAAAATCAACTTCTCTATCTGTTAGCCTTGGTAAAAGACAGAGTAGATTTGCCATACTTTGATTCTCCTTGATGAGAACTCATATTCTATGCTGTTTCCAACCAATCATAAATTTGTTCTAGTTGGTCTAAAGTAATCAAACCGTACTGCCAAAGAATCATCGGTAAAGGTCCCGGATCTTGTTCTCGATGGCGCAACGCCACTCCTAAAGATGCGGCGGAAATAGACAAATCTTCCTGTAAGAAACGAATTAGTCGTGAATATGTTGATGGTGACATTTGTAACTCACCTCCTTCCTTAATATGTACCGTCAAGTATTGGTTTCTCATTTATCTGTAGCCTGCAACTATTACTTCACCCGTGAATTTACGATTACCGGATAAACACACTAGTCAATTTAGCTAATTTCCTTAAAAAGGAGGCATATCGTCTGTAAAAACTAGAAAAATACAGCTTTTTCTAGCTCTAACGCCATTCCTCTACCGATTATTTTGACTAAAAGTGATTCTGAAGCATGGATTTATCTTTGCTACTACAATGCTTTTTGACTACACATCTAGTAATCAAGATTCCATAGCTAATACTGCCTTATTGACGACTGATTACACTTATGCCAAAAGTAAGATTTTCAGCTATCTAATTCGTTAGTTTGTGATTTTACCTGATAAATCGTAGAATTAACTATTTTTGAGATTATATTAAATAGTAACCTCAAAATTTGTTGTTTTACGTATACTTGATATATTTTTTACGTAAAACTTATGAATGCCCATTTGCTCTAGACCTGTGAAATAAGCCGTACCAAGGTTAATTACGGTAAACCTCGCGTATCTAAAAACTCAATTTTGATACTATCACCTTCCTGAAGATTTAATTCTTTCGCCCGTCCCGATCGCAATTCAATGACTTTATCAATAGGTACATTCGGGCCATAGGTAGGACAAGGTTCACTAGTGCAAGGCGGGGCAGAAGTTTTAATATACTTAACTACACCATTTTGTAAAAAGACCATATCCAGAGCCACAGGTACATTTTTCATCCAAAAGCTCACCGGTTGCGCAGAGGAAAATTGAAATAGCATTCCTCGATTGTCTGGTAAAGCTGGGCGATACATCAGTCCGAGTGATTGCTGTTCAGGTGTCTGCGCCACTTCCAACTGAATCGTTGTACCATTAGGAACGATTGCCTTGGCAGAAATGGGTAATGTTTGCCCCGATGATACTGGTGCTTGAGCAGTTTTTTCAGGAGGTTTAGCTGTTGACTGCACAGAACACCCCATCAAAAAAATACTCAGCAGCATCGGAATAAAAGTTAACCAACGCATCATACAATTTTTAATTTGCTAATTTAGATTTCGATTTTACAGAAATTTCTCACAAATAGCCCATGCTTTATAATTCAGAATTCAAAATAGCCTACGGCAAGTCTTGCGCCTACAAAATTCAAAATTAAAGACACTCAGCATCGGCTAAACGCCTTGCTACCGCTAACGCATTCACCACTCAGCACTCAGCACTCAGCACTCACCACTCCTCATTACTCATTACTCAGCACTCAGCACTATTTAAGATTCTCGAAGTACATAACCTACACCGCGCACTGTTTGAATGAGGCGTTTTTGACCTTCATCTTCGATTTTTAACCGTAAGTAGCGAATGTAAACTTCTATGACGTTAGACTCACCCATAAAGTCATAACCCCAAACATTTTCTAAAATTTGCTCACGGGTTAAGACTTCACGGGGATGTTCCATCAGAAACTTTAAAAGTTCAAATTCCTTCATGGTGAGATCAACAATTCGCCCGTTGTAAATCGCACGGCGGGTAGCTAAGTCTAAAACCATATCCCCAAAACGCAACTGTTCTGTAGTATCAATATCAGGTTTGAGGTACAGACGAATTAACTTTAAAAAGTCTTCTGGGCGATAGGGTTTGAGGATGTAATCATCAGCACCAGCTTCTAGACAAGCTACCCGGTCATCAACTGTATCCCTGGCCATGAGAATCAGCACTGGCGATCGCATTCCAGCATTTCTGAGATTTTTACACAGTGCAAGTCCTGATTCACCCGCAAGCATTCGGTCAAGAACCACTAAAGCAGGTTGGCGATCGTGATAATACTGCAAACCACTGGCTGCATCATTAGCCAACACAGGTTCATAGCCAGCCTCTTGCAAATCAAACGATAGCTGATTGGCTAGGCTATCATCCGTTTCAATGATCAAAACACAAGGACTGTGAGCAGGTGTCATAACCTTTGGGGATTTTAGGGGTATAGGGGAAGAGAATGCAGATCATATAGCCAATGCCCAATGCCCCATGACTAAGGTAATTCTACCGAAGCAGGTTTGGCAATATGAGGTAAACCCCAACCTAATTTTTCCCGTAGTATGCGGAAAAATTCAGGTGGTTGTAGGCGGATGAATTTGACGGTGTAGTGCGATCGCTCCAAATATACTCGATCCTCTGGGAAAATGTAGCAGCCGCCATTACCATCCACTACCATAACTAAGCGAGGAATATTGACTGGATAGATATTAACTGGTTCTGTGTCAGGAAACACTAAAGCCCTAGAAGCCAAAGAGTGGGGACAAATAGGTACTAACTGCAATACAGGTACACCAGGTGCAACAACAGGGCCACCCGCACTTAAAGAATAAGCTGTAGAACCCGTTGGTGTAGAAACAATTACCCCATCAGCAGCAATATCAACTGGTGCATGGCGACCCACTGCAATTTCAAAATGACACATCGAGGTTAATGGTTCTCGATGCAACACCATCTCATTTAAACACAGGGCTTCCCAAAGCACAGACTCCCCTCGTAGGACTTTAACAGTGAGCATGGCGCGTTCTTCAACTTCATACTCACCGGCCATTACCTGTTCTATTGCTTGGGGCAATTGATTCAGGTATGTTTCCGTTAAGAAGCCCATGTGACCAGTATTCACCGCTAAAATGGGAACACTGCAAGGAGCGACCTGACGGGACGCTGCTAACACAGTGCCATCCCCCCCTAGGACTATGGCAAACTTCATTTCTGACTCAAATCCAGGGGGTGTCAGACCATCAATAGGGGTATGGCATACAGGACTTTCAGGATTAGAATAGCCCAATATGCCACCGATACTTGATGTAATACATACATCCCAACCGGCTGCGGTTAGCTTGTCTTTCAGTTCGGTAGCCACACGAACGGCTACCGGTTTAACGTCATTGTAGATAATGCCTGCTTTCGGCACACTCAAATATCCAAA
Organism: Anabaena sp. UHCC 0399; assembly: GCF_034931465.1. NCBI lineage: Bacteria > Bacillati > Cyanobacteriota > Cyanophyceae > Nostocales > Nostocaceae > Anabaena > Anabaena sp. UHCC 0399. Next base: position 22,092 of record NZ_JAYGGZ010000037.1, read on the forward strand.
TAATAGGCGATGCTTTTTCTTATTTGACGTTCTCACCGCACTAAAAGTGCAGTGATTCTAAAAATCACTTTTTAGGCTTTCTCTTTCATCGACACGCCTTAAAATCAACTATCCATTGCTGGCAGTGCTTAAACCAATTAACCGTTCAACAGAACCAATTAACGAGCTTAACTTAGTTGACCCCAGAGGGCTACATCTCCAGAGATTTACTAGGATACTAAGCCTAGCGTTTTCGTGCGCCCCACGATACGTTTATGAACAAAAATACTTTTTTTCTGGTTGGTGCTACTTTGTTGATTTCGCTAGCTATTTTTATACTCGTATTCGCCACCGAGTTGTCTTTATTATTTCCCGACCCGTCGTGTTGCACTCGTTTGAGTCGTCCTGTATCGGCGGATATTCTACCTGAGACAATTCAATTATACCAAAAAGCCGTCCTAGAAGCGATGCACTGAGCTTGCCGAAGTGGACGGGGCTTTAGACCCAAATTTTCGGTAGCCCTTACACATTTTGGATCACAGGTGACAGGTGATAGGGGGTAGAGGGGAACAGGAAGCAAGAAGCATAATTTCTTCACTGCGCGACGCTACTGCGAACGACCTAGAAGTACAATTTCCAATTCCCAATTCCCAATTCCCAATTCCCAATTCCGAATAACTATTGACTATTGACTTTTTTTAACGGAGTCTTTTTAGATTTCTGCTTTTTAGTTTTTTCGTAGTCTAGCTCCTTGAGCTTTTTCATAATACGGTTGAAATACTCTTGGAGGTAGCCTTCTAAAGTAGTTGTCTGTTCTTGTTCTAACCCAAATACTGTATACACTTCATCCATTGGCGCATTTAAAGCCTTACCACTTGCCAAGACTTCTGTAAACGCTAATCTATCCGCTACATTTAATCCCCACTGAAAAAAGCGTGCAATTCGGCGCACGGTACGCAGCAGATTGATTGGCATTCGCCTGACTTTGGCTTCTTTGCCAGACAAGCGTTCACACAGATTGATAATTTCCTCTGCACTCCAAGCACGAGTTCCTACCACCGGGAAAGTTTGTTTTTCGGTTTCTGCTACACTCAAGGCACGCACCGCAAACTTGGCGATATCTTGAGTGTCCATATAAGCAACCGGTGAAGAATTGCCAGTTACCCAAACAGGTTGCCCTTCTAAAATAGGTATGCCATACTGGCTGATTAACCCTTGCATGAAGCCAGCTAATCGTAAGATTGTGTAATTTATTCCAGACTCGGCTAAAAATAGTTCAGTACACCGCTTAATCTCCATAAGTGGGACTTCTGGGTACTGATCGGCATCAAGAATAGAAAAGAATATAAAACGCTCTACACCCGCAGCCTTTGCCGCTTGGATTAAGGCTACCTGACCTTGCCAGTCTACCTGTTTAATAGTCAGTGAATCTGTAGCACGGGAGGTAGCAGCATCAATAACTGCTGTAACCCCTTCTAATGCGCCTGTGAGGGTTTCGGGGCGACACAAATCTCCTTTTACAAGTTCTGCACCCCATTCTTTTAAAAAAGCAGCCCTTTTAGCACTGCGAACCAAACAACGGACTTTATATCCCTCATCGATCGCCCGACGAGCCACTTGTCTTCCTAAAGTGCCTGTAGCACCGACTATTAATAAGGTCATGAGGGTATTAACAAATTTTAAACTTTTATGAAAAGAATCTTAACAGAATTATATCTGTAAACAAAAGTTTACTTCTTTTTAAGGAAAACGTCATTCATACGTACAGATTAGACAAAACAGCGTTGTCCGGTTGACGGACACGCTATTTTTCTGGGGACAGTAAAGCTTTTTGTATCTCGCCAACAGTCCTCTAGGGGGATTATTCTTCTGAACCTTGTATTTTCAGCAATAAAGCACCCAAAGCCCAACCCACGAAGATTAGACCGAAAGACAAGATAGCTGCGTTGAACATTTCGCCGCTCATTAATGTATTCTCCTTTGCGAATGGTGGATCTGTAGATTCTTATTTTTGAGTTGTTTCAACAGATTAGACTTGATGACTCAAATCTAAATCTTTGCTAATCTTACGACTTAGGTAGACTCAGATAAACTATGTCTCCCAGAAGCTTTGTAACGGCTAAGGTAGGATTAGACCTATGTAAATAATTCTAAACTAGTTTGATGGACAATCTCTAACATAGGGTCTGAGGGCTGGGGATTGGGGTAAAAGTTTTTAACCTAGCAACTTGGTTTATTAGTAAAAATATGTATCAAATTAATCAAACTCAAGGGGTAAATTTACCATATGAAAAACGGTTACGATTAGCTATAACCTTGGGAGATCCAGCCGGAATTGGCCCGGAGGTGATTTTAAAAGCTTTGGCAGATCCGGGAGTTGGTCAAAACTGCGATTTAACTGTGATCGGTAATCGAGATTTGTTGGTACAGATATATAAAAAACTAACAGCGATTGAGAAGTTAGCACCTTTGGCAAGTCCTGATGAATTAAATGTTATTGATGTGCCTTTAGATACACAAATTGAGGGCAAAATTATTCTAGGGGCGGGGAATGCAGCCAGTGGTGCGGCGAGTTTTGCTTATATGGAATATGCGATCGCACAAACTCTAGCTGGTAACTTTGATGGTATTGTTACAGCCCCCATTGCCAAATCAGCGTGGAAATCCGCAGGGTATAATTACCCAGGACAAACGGAACTGTTAGCTGAAAAAGCTGCTGTTGCAAGATTTGGGATGTTATTTGTAGCGCGATCGCCTTATACTGGTTGGACACTCCGCACTTTATTAGCTACTACTCATATCCCCTTGTCACAAGTAGCAAATACCCTGACACAAGAGTTGTTAACCACAAAATTAGATTTATTGGTGGAGTGTTTAGAGCAAGATTTTGGCATAACTAGTGGGAGAATTGCGATCGCAGGTTTAAATCCCCACAGTGGCGAACAGGGACAATTGGGAACTGAAGAACAGGATTGGTTAATTCCTTGGTTGGAGTCAGAACGGCAAAAACGCCCCAATTTTCAGATAGAAGGGCCGATTCCCCCCGATACAATGTGGGTTAAGCCTGGTCAAGCTTGGTATGGTAATTCTCCAGGACAAAATCCCGCCGATGCTTATTTGGCACTTTATCATGACCAAGGTTTAATTCCCGTCAAGCTGATGGCGTTTGACCGTGCTGTAAATACTTCCATTGGTTTACCCTTTGTTCGCACTTCCCCCGACCACGGAACAGCATTTGATATCGCAGGTCAGGGAATTGCTGATGCTACTAGTATGAAAGCTGCAATTGAGTTAGCGGCTGAGTTGGTTACTCAAAGGTTAGTAGCTGAATAATACTGGCATGATTTACATATTAAACATTGTTCTAGTATTTTATTAACTGAATATCGAAGCTATTTTTTAGTTTCAAGCGAAGGTAATTTATATCTTTGCATTTCCAGTCATCCATATCTTTGGTTGACTGGCATTTTCTGTTTTTTCCCTAAATATTGGTTGGGTAGGCTAACGCCTAAAATGATCGAGAAAGCAGAATATATATTTAGTATTCTCACTATGTAATTAAGAAACAAAGAATAAGAAACAAAGTATATGAATAAGTGAGAGTTACACTTATTCATATACTTTTCGGCTAGTGAGATTTTTCTTTGTCGCTGTGCGAACTTTTTGTGAATAACTCTAACTTGGTAAATTCAAATGTCTCAAAAAATTAAAGAATTGGGTTTTGTCATTAGTACAACTTTATTGGTCGGTGGCTCATTGGGTTTAGCGGTTGTGGATAAAGATTATCGTCCAGTATTTGCTGATATTGTTCAAGTCTGTCTTGGTGGCTATGTTGGTTGGGTTACTTCAAATCAACATGATGCCAATAAAGATAAAAATGAATAGTCTGCTTTTACATTCTTTAGATGACTGAAACCACCGTATATTCCCGATTATGAGTATTGTCAATAACCTCAGTTATCCCTCTATCTTGTACTTATGTAATTTTCGATCCCATTGGAAAGTCAATCTTCCATGATTAACCTCATCCATCTCTTCATCTGTGTCAATGAGGTCTTGATTATTTTCTTCTAACTCGCGCATATAACGTCTGAGTATACCCCCAACAGCGATCGCTCTGGTTTTATGCAATTGGCGGGTTAACTCTAGAAACCATTTCCTATCAGCTATTAAGTCCGATTCTTTCACCTGATACTTGAGTATTTCGGGAATCAGCACTGTGGGGTCATGATGTTTGGCGATCGCGCTAATATGAATTACTGGCTGATAATCAATGCGTAAGCACTGTTGCCATAATGTCGCCCATTTGGCTTGAGACAAGTAGCCATGACTAAAATACGATGGCTGCACAATTGCCAAAATATGTAAATGTGGGTGTGCTGATGCTCCGTCTCTACCTTTGGTCACTTCAATAGATTTTACCCAACCTTTCGCCGGCCATGCTTTTAATTCAGTCAATCGCTTAAAAGCTTTGTTTATCTCATCCAAGGTGGTTCGGAGTTCGGTAATTTGGCAATTCTTCACAGTTAAAGTTATGAACAACCATCGATGCTTGGGATAATCTGCAACAACCTCTGGAAGAATTTTATAGGCTTTTGCTTTCCACATGAGCGATCGCCGCCACTGACAAACCGGACAGTGACGAACCCGACAAAATCGAGTATGCAACAGCTTTAATTTAAGACTATTTTCCGAATCTTCTGGTAATAATTGGAACTCTAGCAACTCTGAACACCTCTTTACCCGCCAAGCATACTCATTGAAGAAATCTTCTTCGGCTGTAGCGTAGTAACTAGAAACCTGTTCAGCATTGACTCTATGCTTATCCCAAGTTTTACCTTTAGGGAAAATATCCGATAAATTCAGTACATCTTGACTGAGTAGAAACTGATGCTGGGACAATAATTCAAAACCAACAGAGCTTTTATTTGAGGCTTTGGTAGACACCATATTCCCTGAGATTGTTGGGATTAGTACCCAAAACTAACACCAATCTCTATACGCAAGCCTCAATATAATTACTTGTAACCGACTTGAGTATTCATTTGCAAAGTTATTGCAACTATCAAAACCAAAAATGTAAATAAAGTGTAGCAATCCGCTTGATATTAGCAACACTGTCTGTATGCAATTTAATGTTTGGATATCAAAATTGTCTTTTATTCTGGGATTTCAAACTTGTAACCGTAGCCGCGAACAGTTTTAATAAACTCGGGGACACTAGTATCAGTTTCTAATTTTTTACGTAGCTGACCGATGTGTACATCAACTACCCGTCCATCTCCTACATAGTCGCAACCCCAGATTTTTTGGATGAGTTGGGGACGACTCCAAGCTTGACCGGGATGGCTTGCCAGAAAATGTAGAATATTAAACTCTAACGCCGTTAAATTGAGAGGTTTATCATTCAGGGTGACTTCTCTACCATCTGGATTAATTGCTAGCTGTTTGAAAATCAGACGCTGTGAAGGAGATTGTTTAATAGAGCGGATACGTCTTAAGAGAGCTTGCACTCTGAGTTCTATTTCAGCTAGACTAAACGGTTTAGTAATAAAATCATCAGCACCAGCAGCCATAATTCTAATCTTATCTGTTTCTTCTGTCCTCCCAGTCAGAATCATCACTAAAACATTATTCCGACTCTGCATTTCTTGACACAGATTGTAACCACTAGTATCTGGGAGATTCCAATCGAGAATTACTAAAGCAGGGTCAAATTGATCAAATAACGCTAGAGCTGATTTACCATCAGCCGCCGACTCAATTTGATATTTACGGCTTAAAAAGCGATATATAAGGTTGCGAACACCAAAGTCGTCGTCTACAACAAGAATTTTAGGATTTGAAGCGGTCAGCATCACCATAATGTTCTAGCCTAATGTTGATTTGGCAATTAATTTTGCTGTCTGTAAAGCTCCTGAAGAGAAGCTACCCTGGAGGTTTTTGATGCTCCATTTGCTCCTCATGAGGGGGTATTTATTCCCTCCTATTTCTGCAATTACGTAGACTTACAGGCATTTGTTGCTATACATTGCCTTTGTACTACGGGGCTACACTTAATTTTCCATTAAATTTCTGAAAAGTTCAGCTATCGTATTGCGTACCAAATGTATGAGTTTCGTATAAGCTTGGTATGTTTTGATTCTTGGATGCTATAATCGTGAATCTTCACAGTTAAGAGAAATTTTGACTTTTAGTGTGTTCCTAAGTGTGTTTCTCTACCGATTAATCATTCTCTAACTGCTGGTGAGTGGCTGAAAAATTACAGCCATGAAGAAATCACCTACGCAATCTACCTAACATACCCTACTCGAAATAACCCGATGAAGACTCCTTCTCCGGGTATATACGAGTTATTGTCCAGATGGCATCTACGTATAAAAAATTACGTCTTTTACCATTTAATAATATATTTTTCTGGGAGTATGACAAGCCGAGGACTAAAAGCTTCATCAGAAGGTATTAAAGCTGCAAAAACAGCTTTAACTGATAAAACCTTGAGTCAGCAAAAATTAGCAACCGCTTTAGGAATCACGCGCCAACCAGTTTCCAAGTTTTTTGCGGGTGAACCAGTTTCTCGTAGTTGTTTTGTGCAAATTTGCCGACAGTTGGGACTGTCTTGGCAACAGGTGGCTAGTTTACATGAAGATTGGGTATCTAAAGGCACTCTGCAACTACAGCCTAATAATTTTGACTTCAATACTTTAGTGCAGGAATTGCGGCAAAAGTGCCAGGACAAAATCCAAGATCAGTGCAATACTCTCCAAATGTTAGATATTGCACGGGCGATACCATTAGATGAAATTTATACCCATGTCAGTGTTTTGGAAGAAATCACCAGTCAGCAATGGCGGGAGATTTCTGATCTTTTGCAAGACTCACCCTTGGAGTCTAATTTTTACCAACTGGGACAAAGCAACCATCGGAAAACATTACCAGGGTTGGAAGCCGGATTACGGTACTCAAAGTTGATGGTATTAGGTAAATCTGGGTCAGGTAAAACAACATTTTTGCAGCATTTAGCGATCGCGTGCAATCAAGGTAAATTTCAACCTCACCATGTTCCAGTATTTATCAGGTTAAAGGAATTTGCGGAAGATGCACAATATGAACAGGAATTCAACATTGAGAAATACATTAGCCAAGTATTTTACTCCTGTGGAATTGATGAGGAAACCGCTTTAACTGTACTAAATAAAGGCAGGGTACTCATTTTACTTGATGGACTAGATGAAGTACCGCTAGAGCATACAGATAATGTGATTAGAGAAATTCGCAAATTTAGCCAGATTTATTATAAAAATAAGTTTGTTATTAGCTGCCGCATTGCTGCTCATAAATATAGATTTCCCGGCTTTAATGAGGTAGAATTAGCAGATTTTAATGCCCAACAAATAGAAATTTTTGTCAAAAACTGGTTTGTCGCGGTGGCTAATCAGTCTATTAGTAAAGCTGAGGCTACTAGTAGTTTATTCATCCAGCACCTTAACTTGCCAGAAAACCAGCGCATTCGAGAGTTAGCGCGAGTACCTCTATTGCTACATCTCATCTGTTTATTATTTCAAGTTAAAGGACAATTACCACCTAATCCAGCTAAGTTGTATGAGCAAGTAATGAATACTTTATTGGTGAGGTGGGATGAAATAAGAGGTATTAAACGAGATGGTTTTTACGCTAATTTGAGCTTAAATTCTAAAAAAAAGCTACTTGCTCAAATTGCTGCTGTCACTTTTATCGCAGGGGATTATTTTTTTGAGCAGGAAAAACTTCAGAAGTTGATAGCTGAACATTTACCGACTATAGCCAATCTTGCTCTCGATAAATCACAAATGTATCTAGATCACAAATCAGTGCTAGAAGGTCTATTATTTCAAGATGGTTTATTGGTGGAGAGAGCCAGGGGAATATACTCTTTTTCTAATTTAGGATTATTGGAATATCTAACTGCGAGAAACCTTGTTGAAAAGTACCAAGATACGGATTTGACATCATTAATATACCATATCACTGAAGAGCGTTGGTATAATGTCTTTTTGCTAACTCTGAATATGCTATCAAGTGTTGATGAAACTATCAAGTTAATGAAAAATCAGGTTGATACACTTGTAGTAAATGATCACAAAATACGCCAATATCTCATTTGGTTAAACCAAAAAACTAATTCTACATCTATTAAAAATAACACGGCTGCTGTTCGCGCTTTTTATTTTATTTATGGTTACACTTTTGGTATCACTGCAAATTACAGAATACAATGGAATTTTATTGAGAATTTAGCTTTTAACCCAGAAATGGCACTGGATGAGTTGCTGTTTAGCATTCTCAATTGTGTGCATGAGTTAAAATTGGCTGAAGAAAATCATCTCAATATCATTCATGATTTTAACCATGCTCATGCTTTGAGCCTTACTTTGGATGAAGCTATTGACTTAGTTGGGGACGCTGAATTTAAACAAGAACTACAAAAGCTCAAAAAGCAATTACCTTGTACAGAAAGCAACTCAGAAAAATTCTATTTTTGGTGGCAGAAAAATAGCATATTTTGGGAACAAGCGGTCAGACGAAATTTTATTAAATATCGTAATATCGGTTATGATTGGGATTTGAATAACCAAGAAATAAAATTATTGCAAGCATATTTCAATGCTAATAAATTAATCACCGATTGTCTTGAGAGAAGTGTGAGCATTAACCAGGAATTAAAACAGCAGATTGAGGATGAATTATTTTTAGCGATCGCAGACACTAAAACCTAACAAAAATCTGCTGTGCTACTAAATCTACCTCCAGTATTCGCCGTTATTCATACCAAAGCCAGAGAACTTAATTCACGATCATTAGTTAAATTGCACATAATGCAGTAAGCAAGTAATAGTTAAGTTATGAATAGCAATTTACTAAGCGGTGTTATTCCCCCACAACCACCTATAGCAGCACAATCTGATGCTCATGTAGTTAAGTCTCGTCTAGAATGGGGTGAACCAGCGTTTACAATCTTAGATGTACGCGATCGCTCTATATATAATGAAGGTCATATCATGGGTGCAATGCCCATGCCAATAGATCAACTGGTAGATCGCGCCGTACCAGCTTTAGACAAAAACCGTGATATTTATATCTACGGTGCAACCGAAGAACAAACCACAGAAGCAGCCAGAATGCTTCGTTCTGCTGGGTTTAGCCATGTATCAGAACTTAAAGGTGGTCTAGCTGCGTGGAAGGCTATCGGTGGCCCCACAGAAGGCATTATTGAATCACAAACCCCCGCAGGTGCAGATGATTATAATGTCGTTGATCGCATGAAAAATCATATGGAGACGCAAGAAAAGGACGTGTAGAAATTAATTCGTAATTCGTAATTCGTAATTCGTAATTGCTCAGATTAATTACGAGTTACGAATTATCATTTGAATTATGGCTGCTTCTTTAATGCTCAAACAAATCTTTGAATTGTAATAAATCCAAAGCAACGATTGTAGGGAGAACTTGAAAACATTGTTGAGCAAGTTCCCAACGTTCTTCGCGTTTGAGCATAGGGGTTAACTTCTGTTGCACACCAATCAAATAGCGGACATCATTGGCGGCGTAATTCAGTTGTGCTTCAGACAAATTACTGGCGTTACCCCAATCGGAACTTTGAGAGCTTTTATCGAGTTCTACACCTTCTAACTCTTGCACTACATCCTTGAGTCCGTGACGATTGGTGTAAGTGCGAGCTAACTTACTAGCAATCTTGGTGCAGAAAATTGGCTGAACATGAATGTCTAAATAATACCGTAGGGTAGCGACATCGAAACGCGCAAAGTGAAATAATTTCAGGACATTTGTAGCTTCTAGCAGTTTCTTTAAATTGGGAGCTGCTGTTTGTCCTTTGGCGATGCGAATAGCTGTTACTTGGCCTTGGGGGTTACACAACTGAATTAGACACAAGCGATCGCGCTGCGGTAATAATCCCATAGTTTCGGTATCAACAGCCAGCACTTCAGACTGTAAATATTGGGACACAGCCGCATCACTCAGATCGCGATCGCTTACTTGAAAGTCTTGTAATGTCATGAATCACTTAATAATATATGCAGTTAGACATACATTATTATTGTGCAAAAAAACCACAATGCCATCTAGCGAGTACGCAGAAAAATTTGTGTAAGATAAACCTCACCTTTCTGATTAGCCGCGACACCAATTCCTGTAAGGTTGTAATTACCTCGGATATTCTTCAAATGTCCAGGACTTTCTAACCAACCAATCACCGCTTGATTAGCCGGATCACTATATCCCCGATTAAAAGCAAGATTTTCGGCAGCACTATTGTAGCGAAGAGGAATAGCATAAACTCGCTCCTCAAACCCGTTATGACTAAATGCGGCTTTTCCTCTAGCCATGTTTCGACTGTGAATTCTGGCTTGGCGAGTAATATTGGCATTGAGAGTTAGCTTTGGCAACCTCCTAGCTACCCGATATCGATTAATCTGTTCAAACACTGATTTTTCTAAAGCAGTAGTTTGAAACGCCGTAGAGCTAGCAACCTGACTAGAAACAATCGACAACGGTTGATCCTCAGTAGGTGCTTGTGTAGACGTATGGCCTGCGATGGGGGGAACAAGCAACCCTCCCGCAAGGACAAGCGTACTTAAAGCGATGCCAAAAGCAGTTTGTCGGGACATGCGAAATTACTTTGTGTACAGACTATAAGACCTATACTCTAACTTCTCATCTTTAGAATATAGAACAGGATACTTTTGGAGATTCATCGGGAAGTAGGGGAGCAGGGGATATAAGAAATAATCTTTTGGCTTTTGAGTTGATTAGTCCCCAATCCCCAATCCCCAGTTATTTAATTTTGAATTTTGAATTTTGAATTGATTTGTCCCCAGTCCCTTTTAAGCACGCATGAAAATTTGGGTCAGATAAACTACGCCTCGGCCGTTAACTGCAACACCAATACCAGTCACATTCGTATTGCTTTTGATGTTAGCAAGGTGTCCTGAGCTTTTTAGCCAACTTTGCACAGCACTCGTAGCGGGGTCTCTGTCTTGGTTGTAAGCCACATTTTCATTAGCTGATTTGTAAGCAACACCACTTGCTTTAAATCGCTGTTCAGCACCCTGATGGCTAAATGGAACTTGACCACTAGCCATATTCTGGCTATGACCTCTAGCTTGCTCATCAATAGCAGAATTACGTGTGAGTGCTGGTAGATTTAGGGAAGCTCTGTATTGGTTAATTTGGTCGAAAACTGACTGTTCTATAGAAGCAGCATTAGAGTTTGATTGTCCACCGGAAGAGCCGGGATTTGATTGTCCACTGGAAGAACCGGGATTTGATTGTCCACTGGAAGAACCGGGATTTGATTGTTCACCGGAAGAGCCGGGATTCGATTGTCCACCGAAAGAGCCGGGATTCGATTGTCCAGGATTATATGGTCTTTGGGGAAAAGATTGTACAGGACGATTAAATGTTCTAGGACGACGATTGTATTGTCCTGGAAAATATTGTGCTAAATCGTAGTTGATGGTTGAAGAATTTGGCTGAACAGATTGATTTACAGATTGAGTTTGTAAAGAAACAGCACTCGCTCCACTGGCGAGAACGAAACTTCCTAGAGCAAGACTATAAATTGTTGTCCGAAGCATTTTTCAAGCCATGTAGTTGTTGCAACCATCTAACCAGACTGTTATAAATTGAACAACTTCCCTCTGTGGTCATATATCTTTGGTTATAGTGACCTAACTACGAATATTCTCTGATAACTTTTAAATTCATAGTTTTTCATAAATGGGTAGGCGATCGCTAATACTCATACTTGCCCAATATGAATTTACTCTGATATTACTGGTTCTCAATCAAGCTCAAATAAATAGGTTTACAAATGCCTAAATTGGATTATTAGTTGATAGTAAATGTTTCTATATATTAAAATAATCATTCTTAAAAATGAACTTGTTACCTTTGGGCAAAAAAGTAGCTCATCAACCTAATTTTTAACTCTAAAAAAGCTCTAAAACAGTTAATGAAATTCATTTTTTTTCATTAACTATATAAATATTTAATAATTAGATTTACATTAGTATAGTTTTATGCATTATGAACAAATAAATTTGTTAGTCTTTTTAGCTCTGATTATTTATTAAACACGAAATAATCCACTGGATAAAATGTGAATTTAGCTGTGACTAAAAACAATATTATTTCTCTCTGAGAAGTTATTAAAAAATATTAATAATCATGCGATAAGGCAGAATTCAAGTTGTATTAACCTCTGGATGAAGTTGAAAAAAGTCTGACTTCATCCAGAGCGTAAATTCTCATGTAATTTTTTGCCAGTAATCTAAACACTAATTTGGAGAAAAGCCAGATATGAATTTTAAACAAACTATAGCAATGGGAGTGTTAATCGTAGGAATGGGATTTTCTGGGATGAAGCCAGTAAATGCTAATTCTCCAATAACTCCACAGCCTTCCTCATTTACCATTGCTCAACTAACAGAAGCAAGTTCTCCCCTTTATGGAACATGGAAACTTACCTACAGTGTTGATGGCATTGTTTATGAAAGTATTCTGAGGATGGACGGCTATTTGGGAGCGATGAGAACCCGATATTTTCATCCCCAACGACGTAGAACTGTAGCCGTTGATCAAACAATGGAACTTAAATCTTCATCCAGAGGATTAGTATTATTAGGATATAGTCCCGTTGTCGCCGGGACAAGGACTCCAGCCGAGTATAACGCCGATAATTTTTTGTTTCAACTCCGCCCCGATGGTTCATTGCTAGTTTATACGTGTGATAATGCCTTGCAATGTTCTGCGGTAGATATAGAAGCAATTCAATAGGGATATATAGATATAGGGGTGCAGGGAAAAAATTCTTTCCCAGTCCCCAATCCCCAGTCCCCAGTCCCCAATCCCTATTTATGCAGGATTAAGAAATTTAGCTACGGTTTGTACATCCTTGTCACCGCGTCCAGAGCAGTTAATGATAATTCGGGGACTACCGCTTAGTTGGGGACACAAAGTTTCTAAATAGGCGATCGCATGGGATGTTTCCAGGGCTGGTATAATTCCCTCCAGCTTAGATAATCTTTGGAATGCTTCTAAAGCTTCTGCATCAGTCACACTGTAGTATTCAGCGCGACCAAGATCCTTCAAATAGCTGTGTTCTGGGCCAACACCAGGATAATCTAACCCTGCACTAATTGAGTGAGCCTCAGTTACTTGTCCATCTTCATCTTGCAACAGGTAACTCATTGCCCCATGTAATACACCTACTCGTCCTTTTGTCAAGGTAGCAGCGTGTTTTTCTGTATTGACACCTTCTCCAGCCGCTTCTACCCCTATCAACCTCACAGATGTCTCACGCACAAACTCGTGGAATAGTCCCATCGCATTAGACCCACCACCTACACAAGCCATAAGAATATCCGGTAAACCGCCCCACTTTTCTACAGCTTGAGCGCGAGTTTCTTCACCGATGATGGCATGAAAATCACGTACCATCATGGGGTATGGATGGGGGCCAGCTACTGAACCTAGAATGTAATGTGTTGTTTCCACATTTGTCACCCAATCCCGGATAGCCTCAGAGGTAGCATCCTTGAGAGTACCTGTACCTGCTGCCACTGGGCGAACTTCTGCCCCCATCAGCCGCATTCTAAATACATTTAAAGATTGGCGTTCCATATCGTGAACGCCCATATAAATTACACATGACAACCCAAAGCGAGCGCAAACTGTGGCAGTAGCAACACCATGTTGCCCTGCGCCTGTTTCAGCAATGATGCGTTGCTTACCCATGCGCTTTGCCAGTAATACCTGACCAAGAGCATTATTAATTTTGTGTGCGCCTGTATGATTTAAGTCTTCACGTTTTAAGTAAATTTGCGCCCCTGTGCCATCTGGACGGGCATAATGAGCAGTCAGGCGTTCCGCAAAATATAACGGTGTGGCGCGTCCTACATAGTCTTTAAGCAGTTGTTGTAGTTCTGCTTGAAAACCGGAATCATGGCGGTATTGCTGATAAGCTACTTCTAATTCAGCTAAAGCAGGCATTAAGGTTTCCGGGACGTACTTTCCGCCAAAGCGTCCAAAACGTCCTTGTGTATCGGGAACTAGATTAGTAGAGGGAGAACTTGGAGAAAGGGGAGTGGTAGTCACGGAAATTATATTGTGATGGGATAGCCTAATTATTATAAGTAAAGTCTGAATCAGAGAGAATATACTAACGCCGTAGGCATCGCTTGGTTTTGTGATGTTAGTCTAGAATTTGATTCCTAGTACAGCTTGATATTGCCTCTAAAGTCTTTCTCCATCAAAATTTTATGTCTTCTTCCAATTCCAACTCTGCCGACAAGCGTTATACCTACCGCGAATTTGGTAACGACAACCCCGCCGCCACAGAAAGAGCAACTCCAGAATTACCGCCAAAACAACAAAATCTGAGAGTGCAAGCCACTCGTTCTGGACGGAAGGGTAAAACGGTTACAGTCATTACTGGTTTCCAAACCAAGCCAGAAATCTTGGCAGATTTAGTCAAAACCTTAAAAACTCAATGCGGCACGGGTGGCACAGTTAAAGATAATGAAATAGAACTGCAAGGCGACCATAAACAGAAAATTTTGGAAATTTTGATTAAGCTAGGCTATAAAGCTAAAATTAGCGGTGGCTAGTGCAGCTACGCGGAGGTCAAAAGTTAAAATTCAGGAATCAGAGCCAATTCTAGAGTAGTTATATCAAGAGCAGCCGTAATCTCACAAGGAGGTTGACATGGATTTAGTGCGGATTTTATGCGCGATTTTCTTCCCACCTCTGGGAGTTTTTTTACAAGTAGGGATAGGTAAAGACTTCTGGATTAATATCCTGTTGACATTGTTGGGTTATTTTCCTGGAATTATTCATGCGGTGTGGGTAATTGCGAAGAAATAATTCAAAGTTTGTAGTAAGGGCTTTAGCCCTTATTCTGGAAGAATTTAAGAAGGACTAAAGTCCTTACTACAAACTAGATAAAAGCCTCATTCAAAATAAAGCTAAAACTTGAATGAGGCTTTCACTATTTAAAACTTGATTGCAGGTAGGCTAGTTATTCTAGCTTTAAACTCAGCCTACAAATCGGGGGGTAAAATTACTTCGTCAATGGCATGGATTACACCATTGCTCGCTTTAATATCTGCCTGGCTCACTTTGGCATCATTGACGGTAACACCAGTGTTAGGATCAACTTTGACATTAATCGCACCGCCTTCAACACTTTTAACTTCACCTGATTTTAAATCAGTTGATAAAACATTACCAGCAACAACATGGTAAGTCAAAATCTTGACTAATACTTCTTTGTTTTCTGGTTTGAATAACTCTTGTACAGCGTCTTGTGGTAATTTCGCAAATGCAGCATCAGTAGGTGCAAACACTGTTAAGTTATCTTTGCCTTGCAGAACTTCGCTGAGTCCAGCAGCTTTGATGGCTTTGGTTAATACTGTAAAAGAGGGAGAAGACTCCGCCAATGCTAACAAAGTTTTGCCTTGAGTTTCAGTTGTTCCTGCGGCTGGTGTCTCAGGTGCGGTGGGTGTTGTCGCTGGGGGTGGTGCTACTTCAGTCGGTGTGGTGCGACTACCGCGATTATAAGGAGGCTCGTTAAATATGCTGGGTCTAGGATTTAGTCTGCCATTCCCTGGGGCTTGTGCTATCTGTTGTTTGTCATTACCCTTTGTGAGTTCTATCACATTATCAGGGGTAGATTGACTCCGGTTATAGCGAGCTTCTTGGAGAATAGTAGGATTGGGATTTAATACCTCTTTTGCGCCCGATGGTAAGCTGATCAGGAAACTAACACCTGCTAGACTTACTACACTAGCAAAATTAGTCAGCAATTTGCTGTAGTTGAGCTTCATAAATTTTGTTTGTTCTAATTTTACAGCGTTTACATTAAAGATTTATAACATCTTACTACCAACAAAATCTAACCACGGCAGTAAGATTTTTGGGTAAAAATATGATTCTTCAGCTTTGAATGTAGCTTTAAAGCAGGTTCAGACTAATTGCAAGAATTTTTCAACTAGATCAATGATCAGTTAAATTAAATACTAAAATGCTAATATTTACTGCTGTCCGCACATTATAGCAAATCTAATTCATGTGTGCTATTTTACGGAATAGCTGTAGAAATTGCGATGATCATCGATACGAAAAATCAGTTCTACTAAGATAGCAAAAACTATAAAAGATGACAAAAAAACAATTTTTCGAGCAAATAAATTAGGTAATAATTAATTATTTACTCAGGAAATTTACTAGAACTAAAGATACAATTAGAAAGTTCATAAACTCATTAGTTACAAGGTATATAAAATGTTGGAATTATACCAGTGGGAACTCTCTCAATACTCGGAAAAAGTGCGGCTAATTCTAGACTATAAAGGTTTGGAATACCGCAAAATTGAGGTGACACCTGGAATTGGTCAGGTAGAACTATTTCGGTTGACTGGGCAAAAGCAACTACCAGTATTAAAGGATGGTAGTAGATATATTGCTGATTCTACAGCAATAGCTAAGTATTTAGACTTAGAATATCCAGATCGTCCTCTAATACCACAAGACCCCAAAAAACGGGGTTTAACTTTATTAATAGAAGAATGGGCTGATGAGTCAATTGGTATCAAGGGTAGGAAAGCACTATTTTCGGCTATCAGTCAAGACCAGAATTTTCGTAAGTCTTTATTACCAACCTCCACACCAGATATCCTCAAAACTTTAGTGGAAGGTGTCCCTGGTGATTTTATGACTATGTTGGGGTTTGGTGTAGGATATACGCCAGAGGTGATCAAATCTGCGATCGCAGATTTAAAACAAGACCTAGAAGCAGTCAACCTATTGTTAGTTGATAGTCCCTACTTAACTGGAGATGAACCCACCCTAGCTGATTTAGCAGTCGCAGGTTTATCTATACTATTAAAGTTCCCTGAAGGAGCTTACCTAGATTTACCCGTCACCATTCGAGGTAAAGGTGTACCATCTATAGCAGACAACCCTGATTATGCAGCGTTTTTTGCTTGGCGCGATCGCATCTACACCCAATTTCGCAAACCATTAATCGGTGTTCCTCCCACTGGTTCTGCACCGACTTCTATTCAGATTGAGTAGATGAGGGAGTAGGGGGAATAGGTGACAGGTGATAGGTGACAGGTGACAGGGGGGGACTAATGGCTATTAACTCATACCCAATTCCCAATTCCCAATGACTAATGAAAATTTGCCACAACCATTAGGTTCAGTAATCCAAGGTTCTTTGACTGGGGGTTTAGAAGTGCGATTACACCCCGATATCTCCGTTGAGGATATGCGGGTGGGTAAATTTTTAGTCGTCCAGGGGATGCGATCGCGCTTTTTTTGTATGCTGACAGATGTAGCATTGGGTACTGCTAACGCCCGCATCATCGCTAGCCCCCCCAGTTGGGAAGACACGTTTTTACGAGACGTGTTAGCTGGTAGCGGAACATACGGGACGATTAACCTCTCACCCATGTTGATGTTCACCCCTGAATCTCATGAGTCTTTTTCCACCACAGATGGTAAATCTGTAAACCCCTTTGTCCCATCCTCTACTAATTTGGCTTCCTTCCAACCCCAAACTAGTACCACGATGGAGTTACTCCCCGTGAAAACTATCCCTAGCCACTTTAGCCAAGTGTATGAAGCTAGCGTAGATGATTTTCGGCGGGTATTTGGTTGGGAAGATGATCCCCAAAGGCGGAACTTTTCCATTGGGAAACCTCTAGATATGGATGTCCCGGTGTGTATCGATTTAAATCGCTTTGTGGAGCGTAGTAATGGGGTGTTTGGTAAATCTGGTACAGGTAAATCTTTTCTCACCCGCTTACTCTTAGCCGGTGTTATTCGCAAAAATGCCGCAGTCAGCTTGATTTTTGATATGCACTCTGAATATGGCTGGGAAGCCGTAGCCGAGGGTAAAAACGTCAACACAGTGAAGGGACTCAAGCAGCTTTTCCCTGGTAGAGTCGAAGTTTACACCCTTGATCCTGAATCTAGCAAGCGTCGGGGGGTGCGAGATTCCCAAGAACTCTATCTGAGTTATGAACAAATCGAAGTCGAAGATGTGAAATTATGTAGTCGAGATTTAGGCTTATCGGACGCAGCTTTAGATAATGCCAACATCTTATATAGTGAGTTCGGCAAATCTTGGATTGTCCAACTGCTGAACATGACTAATGAAGACATTGAGATGTTCTGTGACGAGAAGCGAGGACACAAAGGCTCAATTATGGCCTTGCAGCGCAAATTATTGCGTTTAGATGGACTTAAATATATGCGGGCAGTTTGTCCCCAGAATTATATTAGTAAAATCTTACAATCCTTAGAAGCTGGGAAAAATGTAGTAGTAGAATTTGGTTCTCAGTCGAATATGCTCTCATATATGTTGGTGACTAACATGATCACCAGACGGATTCATGAGCATTACGTCAAAAAGGCTGATAAATTCCTACAAAGCAAAAATCCTTGCGATCGCCCCACACCATTAATGATTACTATAGAAGAAGCTCACCGCTTCCTTGACCCAGCGATCGTTCAAAGTACCATCTTCGGCACAATCGCCCGTGAACTGCGAAAATATTTCGTCACACTTCTAGTAGTTGATCAAAGACCCTCTGGGATAGATAATGAAGTCATGTCCCAAATCGGCACTCGCATCACCGCTTTGCTCAACGATGAGAAAGACATCGACGCAATCTTTACAGGTGTTTCCGGTGCTGGTGGTTTAAGGTCTGTGCTAGCAAAGTTAGACTCCAAGCAACAAGCCTTAATCTTAGGTCATGCCGTTCCTATGCCTGTGGTAGTAAGAACCCGTCCCTACGATGCCACCTTTTACACCGAAATTGGCGATACCGCTTGGGAAGAAAAACCAGACGAAGAGGTATTTGCAGCTGCTGAACTAGCTAAAGCCGATTTAGGTTTCTGAAAATCACTAGGGAAATTGGGCATTAGCCTTTCTCTATCAGTTAACAGCCAACAGTAGACCTCTTGCAACAGTCCGAAAATGAGATGTTTCGCTTCGCTCAACATGACAGCTTCAGCATTTATGTAAGAGGACTAGTCAACAGTCAACACTCAACAGTTCCCACAAAGAACCTATTAACTACAAATCCCCAATAGCTAATTCCTAAATTTTACTCTTCGTAACTTCCCTCCATTATCTTGCCCTACCCAGTTCGGTTATCTCCCTACTTCCATGCAACAGCAGAGGAGATTTCCACGTCACTATAGATATAGTTAGCTGAAGAAAGGAAGTAAATTTTTTTAACAAACAAACCATTTTGGATTATAATATATATCCGTCTTCGGGCTACTTTACTATATGCCTGATTTATTCTACTATGAGATAAGTAGAACTCATACTGACTTCGGATTGAACAGTTGCCACTAGCAACTAAAGAAAGAATTCTTGAAAACAACCCAGATTGCTTGTCAGAGATTCAAAAATGTAGGGAAGCTAGGGGAACATATCTCAAGGACGCGCCTTCTGAAAAATGGACATCCGCAATGTGAAAGTTTTGGTAGCGCGTCATGTTCTGTGATATCTGACTAATTTCCACTGTCAGATTTAGTTACTCAAGATTGATTGTGTTTAGGGAGTAGAGGACAACGCACCAATGCCTACTGTTAACACCCATAATGAAGACCTGAACGCCAAATTCACGGCTGATATGGTGCGAACCTATCTGCGAGAAATTGGTAGAGTTCCCCTGCTCACCCGTGAGCAAGAGATTGTTTACGGGAAGCAGGTGCAGCAAATGATGACACTTCTAGACGCGAAAGAAGCCTTAGCGAAGAAGTTAGAACGCGAACCCAGTTTACCAGAGTGGGCTGATCATGTTCACCAATCGGAAACCGAGGTGAAACAGACCGTAGCTCAAGGTAAACGCGCCAAGCAAAAGATGATTGAAGCGAACCTGCGTTTAGTAGTAGCGATCGCCAAAAAATACCAGAAACGGAACATGGAGTTTCTGGATTTAATCCAAGAGGGAACTTTAGGATTAGAGCGAGGCGTAGAGAAATTTGACCCCATGCGGGGCTATAAATTCTCCACCTACGCTTACTGGTGGATTCGCCAAGCAATTACCCGTGCGATCGCTCAACAAGGTCGGACAATTCGCCTACCCATCCATATTACCGAGAAACTGAACAAAATTAAAAAAGTACAGCGCGAACTAGCACAGACTTTGGGGCGATCGCCAAGTCCGGCGGAAATCGCCAAAGAACTAGAACTAGAACCTGTTCAGATTCGTGAGTATCTGAACATGGCGCGTCAACCAGTTTCTTTAGATATACGCGTGGGTGACAACCAGGATACAGAACTGCAAGAAATGCTCGAAGATGACGGCCCATCACCAGAGTATTACACCACCCAAGAGTTCTTACGCCAAGACTTGAACACCTTGTTAGCCGAACTCACACCCCAACAGCGAGAAGTGGTAGCACTACGCTTCGGTTTAGAGGATGGTAACGAACTGTCTCTAGCAAAAGTCGGCGAGCGATTAAACCTTAGTCGTGAAAGAGTCCGCCAATTAGAGCATCAAGCCTTAGCTCATCTCCGTCGCCGTCGAGCTAATGTCAAAGAATACGTTGCTAGTTAAATGTAGAGTACGTCTCTATAAGGTGATGCGCCTCCTGAACCCAGGGGGCAATTTTTTGGGAAAATTTTAACGTAAACCACTGGCTAAGATTCCCAAAATTTTATTAACATCTTTAAGATAATATTCACTTAAATCAATATAGATAACTTCTCCTTCTAATTTGAGAAATTGCCAAATACTGCCAGTTGTGACAGTTCCATAAATTGTAAAATTTTCATTACCAGTGCGCTCGTTAAAAATTTTTGCTGCTAGCATTTCTGCTATACATTGTCCTAAACCAGCCGTGATATTTTCCTTTTTGGCTTCCACAATAATAATTACTGGTGCAGTGATAATTAATCTTTCTGGCGATCGCGTAATGATAAAATCACAAATTCCATTTAAACCTTGTGTGGCATCAACATTGAATTCCACACCAGAAAACAAGTTTATTTGGTTGTTTAATTGCCGTCGCAAATCTAGTAAAATCGGTGAAATAATCATTTCTGACCGAGCTTTTTCACTATTACTAGCGATAGCAATAGGTACATTATATTCTAGGATCTCTTTTAATAATTGACTAGATTCTATATCTGGTGAATCGGCAAATATTCCCACACCTTCAATAGTGTTTATTTGAAATTTTTGTTTAATTTTTTCTAAAGTAAAATCACTATATGCCATATAATCAGTTCACTCTAGATAACTATAGTAATACCAATTCAAAGCTCTAAGACTAAGCGCAACGCATTGTCAAGAATTCAAGGTGCGCTAGCCTAGGGTATAACACACCCTACCGACTATTTACATTTCTTCATATTTAGTAGAACGACTTGAAAAAACCAAACTATGTTAAGTAATGTGAAAAAACTAGGATTGAGTTCGTAGTAAGGACTTTAGTCCTTTTTTGTTCGCGGAGCGTCCCGCAGGGAACGTAGAGAACGCAGAGAGAACTAAAGTTCTTACTACAAACCTTTAATTATTTACCCTGTTTTACTTACATTGGATTTTTCTCCCCGACTTACTTAAGTATAAAAACTCTAGTCTGTAAGATAGACAAAAAATATTGCGACTTTTCCGAAATGGAATTAGTTGCAGTTGTAGATATCTATGTACTTAACAAAGCGAGACGTTATTGAGGCGAAACGTCAATTTTTTTTAACTGCTAAATATAGCAGCAAGATGTCAAACCCTCTCATTGCATGGGATTCTCCGAGCGCATCCCCCAATAGAATGAACCTTCTGGGTGAAGCATTAATGTCTTTATCAGTGATAAGGTAGGACTATCATCGGAAATTGCATAAAAACTCATTTTTTAGCCGTTTGTTATTCTCAGAAATTTTAATCAAACCTTTGACCGAATCTTAAATAATAGAAACTTAGGTATGGTTTAAGTGAATCGCTGAGGAAGTCGTTAAGTTTGTAACAGGAGAAGTCGGGTGCTTAACAACATATCTAACTTTTTTTCTTTGCGCCAATTGACAATCCCCGCCATTGGTTTAATTTTCACCCTTGGTGTGGTGGGTGAAAAAACTTTACTAAATAATCAGATTAAACAATCGCCTCACTCTACACAAGCGATATCTAGGACGGGTTATGCTTACGCTGCGACTCTCCCTACATCGACGCAACAAAAACAAGATAGTTCCTCGACTCCTCTGCTAGTGCAACTAAGACAAATTCGTGAGCAAAGAAGTCAACTGCGGACAGTAGCCAAAGACACTGAAAGCATTAGCAATCTTCAGTCACAGCAACCGAGACTAGTTTCCTCTATCAGTTTAGAGAAGAATATTAATACTCAAAAAGCTGCTAAAAACTCAGGAATTAGCCAAAAAGTCAACGTACCTACAAAAGATGGAATTTATCTGTATGGTCAATCAGCACAACCAAACCAGATAGGCCAAGGCTATGTTGTATTTCAAAAACGGCAAGGTAGATTAGTTGGTGCATTATATATGCCTAGGTCTGAGTTTAGCTGCTTCCAAGGCACACTCAACCAATCTGGAGAGTTGGCAATGACTGTAACTAGTACACCAGATGCAGGTATTTCACCAGATGTAGCTACAACTAGTAGAATACCTAGATTTTCCAGCGATGAGCCAATGACTTATGCCCACTCTGTAGCCCTACAAGACTATCATCAGATTAACTCTATTAGTGGAGACGATCGCCGCATTCTCCAAATGTGTACTCAACGTTAACTGTCCCCTGTCCCCTAATTAAAACTCAATCCCTGGTTGCGCCTTGACGTTTTGGTCACGGAAAGGATGCTTAACCAGAGTCATTTCTGTAACTAGGTCGGCACGGTCAATGATTGCGGCTGGTGCGCCTCTACCAGTGAGGATGACGTGTTTATTGGCTGGTTTCTCTGCTAGACCAGCTAACACTTCATCTACTTGTAAATATCCCATTTTCAGCGCAATATTGATTTCATCTAATAGCACTAGCTGAAAATCAGGGTTGCGGATGAATTCTAGTGATTTTTCCCAAGCTGCGCTGGCTTTTTCCAAATCGCGATCGCGGTCTTGGGTTTCCCAGGTGAAGCCTTCCCCCATTGCGTGAAATTCTATTTGGTCTTCCCAAAGGCTGAACACCTTTTTCTCTGAAGGTTCCCACGAACCTTTGATGTATTGGACAATGGCTACTTTGTAACCGTGACCAAGCGATCGCAACACCATTCCCAGTGCGGCGGTTGTTTTCCCTTTACCGTTACCAGTATTGACAATAATTAACCCTTTTTCTGGCACAGCTGATGCTATGCGTCGTTCTTGTACTTCTTTACGACGCTGCATTTTTTCGCGGTACTGTTCATCAGTCAGATTGGCTGACATTATTTCATCAATTAAACGCTCAATTTCCTTATCTGATTCTAATGCTTCTGGTGTATCACTTGTCATCAAAGTCATCCGAGGATACAGAAAATAGATGTTACAACTAACAAAACCAAGAAAAATTTGTGCTGAGATTAATGAGCATCTGAGGTGAATCTGGCAGAGAAACAAGAAAATTTTGTGAAAAAAGACTGATATTTTTGACTAAATCTGCTCCTGTTGGAGATGTTGCGTGCATGATTTAGTGTGAGATTGTATAAGAATATATTTGGTGAATCTGTCTAATTGTCTTCTAGCACCTAATTTTTGCAATTGAGTCTTGAGGATTTGAGTATGTCTAATCAGATTGCTCTAGAAAATATTGATAATATACTCACCTTTTTAACATTATTTTCTCATCAAGACTGCCAACTATATGACATACAAACAGAACCTCTAGCGTTAGACCCCTACAACTATTCTAAAGAATTTAATAGATTCATCACAGCACTTTATACAGAAAAATTTGTCATATCTTTTGATTGGACAAATTGGCAGCATGAAGCTAATAGTTTTGTAACTACTCCTGAATTATTAAATGTAGCCGATATTTCTACAATACAGAAATTATTTACTAGCCACGTTCGTCAAGAACGTTTTTGTAGCGGACATTTAGCACAACTCATAGATAATGGTCATTTCTTGACAATATTGCAGCGACTACAAGCAATCCGCAAGGGTTTAAGTTGAGAAAATTCTGACAAATCTAGCCAATAAAATTTAAAGTAATATTACTCTTGTGCAAGCCCTAATTCTAACTAGTCGCACAAAGAGCGATCGCTATCTTCTAAAGCTATATTAGTTTTCAAATAATCTTTGACTAAATTGCAACCATAAGCTGGTGCATCTAAGTTAAGAATGCGCTGCAAATTCCAGATAATTAGTGTGTTGTCATCACCGCCGGAAGCCAGCAACGTTGCATCGCGGCTGATAGCAATTTTCCTAATAGCTGCGGTATGTCCTCTCAGGGTTGTTAGTTCTGTACCATCTAGCTTCCATAATTTAATGGTAGTATCCACACTAGCAGAAGCAAGTATTTTGCTGTCGGGACTAAAAGCCACCCCCCAAATCGCAGCTGTGTGACCTTTGAATGTTTTCAACAACTTACCATCAACAGTCCATAACTTAGCAGTATTGTCGCCACTTCCAGAAGCTACCATTTTACCGTCTGGACTAAAAGCAACTCTCCATACTGCCGTCGAATGTCCAACAAGAGTTCTGAGTAACTGGCCATCCAGTGTCCATAACTTTACATTACCATCACCACTGGCTGAGGCAACCAGCCGACTGTCAGGGCTAAATGCAACCTGCCACACTTCAGCTTGATGTCCTTTGAGAATCTGCGGTGCAGACTGATCACGCTTCCATATCTGAGCAATTTTATCAACATTGGCGATCGCGATCGATTGACCATCAGGACTCAATACTGCTCCTGTGCTTTTGCCATAAGGATATTTGTAACTAGCGATTAAACTACTGTCTCGCCGCTTGACTTTTACCGTATCATCGTGAGCAGGAAGAGCAACTAACTTGCCATCCTCACTGAATGAAATCTCGAAAACTACGCTTCTTTCAGTCCAAGTTTTCCGTAATTTGCCTTGGGGACTCCAAAACTTAGCAACTTTTTCATGACTGGCTGTAGCGATGGTGGAACTATCGGAGGTAATAGCGATTGACCAAATCCCTGCACCATGAGCCATTACACTCTTCTGGAATTGATTTTCACTTTGCCAGAGTCTGACTACGTTTTCTGCCCCCGCCGAAGCAATAAAACTACCATCAGGACTGAAAGTTACACCCCAGACAGATGCACTATGTCCTCTGAAGGTTCTCAGTTCTGTACCATCAATGTGCCAAAGTTTCATACTTTTGTCGAGACTGGCACAGACAATAGTCTGACCATCAGGACTAAATGCTACTCCCGCAATACCCGCACTGTTACCTTGCAGAGTTTTATCAAGGCGATAGCTACCATCTGTACTGTCTCGTTGCCAAAGTTTGACAGTTTTGTCTTCACTCGCTGAAGCAATAGTCTGTCCATCAGGACTGAAAGCAACTCCCATAACCCAACCTGTGTGACCTTCCAGAGTTTGTAGAGCTTTGGCATTTTGCCAGCCTGTAGCATCTCGTTGCCAAATTTTCACTGTTCCATCTAGATTTGCTGCCGCAACAGTTTGACCATCGGGACTAAAAGCAACTCCCCAAAACCCCCATTTGTAACCCGAAAATGTTCTGAGTAAAGTCCCATCTTGTTGCCAAAATCTTACTGTTCTGTCCCAACCGACAGAGGCGAGGAACTGGCCATCAGGACTAAAGGCGACTCCCCAAACAGAAGCAGTGTGTCCTTTAAATGTTTTAGATACACGCCACAGTGCATCTGTGTCGTGCCGTTTCCAGAGTTTAATCGTACCATCCTCACTCGCTGAGGCAAGTATCTGACCGTCAGGACTAAAAGCGACTGCCCTGACTGCTCCCTGATGACCTAGAAGAGTTACAACTGCTGTACCATCACGTCGCCACAGTTTAATTGTTTTATCTATACTGGCTGAAGCAATGAGAGAACTATCAGGACTAACTGCTACGGCCATAACTGCTGCTGTATGACCGACAAAACGGTTGTACTCATCTGCACCATAAACAGCTTGACGCAGTACATTCTCTACCTGATGCTGAATATTCGTGTTTGGTTTTGCTAGTTTTTGCAGCCTATCTTTGGCTTTAATTGCTTCTATGAGCGCATCTAGCCTGCGATGTGAGGCAAATAGTCCCTCAGAAGAAGAGACAATTGCCCGAATTTCACTGTTTTTAGCTTGAGTTTCGCTTTTCAGAGATCGGCGGTACAAAATGAAAATTCCTACCCCTAAACTTATAGAAATGAGTAACTTAATACACATTCCAATTAGCAGAAATCTTTGCAATTTAGCAGTTTTTTTCTCATGTACTAGTCGTGCTTCTACTTCTTTAGCCTGTGCTACCTCCAATGCTGTTCGTACTTCGCGCTGTTCGTATTCTTGACTAGCGGCAAAAAACTTATAATCGAAATCGCTCAAACTTTTACCTTGCGACCAATTTTGAGCATCTTTTAAAGCTTGCCCTCGCAGTAACCGGGACTCATCTTTATAGCCCGATGCTACCCAAGCATTGAATACTTGCGAGTAAGGACGCAGATTGTCTAATTGCCTTACCACCCATTCAGAATTAAAAATATGCCGATAAATGGGATTTTTAATCTTGAGGTAGCCGTTGTGTTTCTCGACTAAACCAGATAACAATAATTCTGTCTGTTCTCGACTGTCATCGATGACTATAGGAGCGTTAGCCTGCGCCTTTTCTCTTGCTGTCTCAGCTTGCAACACCTGCTGATAAAGGCCTAACAACCGTCCTGCCCGTTGTTCGTTGAATAGGAGGCGATCGCGGATCGTGCGGAGGTGTTCGGGATCGTCTTTGGCTTTCCAATGTTGAATAATATGCTTTTTTACCAGTTGCTCTAGCCAATATCCTTCCGTACCTGGGGGTAGATTAATTTTTTTGGTTGGTGTTTCCCCAGCAATGTGAACTACTAACTGACAAAGTTTTTGAGTCAGAAAAGGTTGTCCGCCTGTCCAGGTAATAATCTTCTGTAGAATTATCTGGGGTTGGCTGATTACTTGTGCTAACCCTGACAGCAATGGTGTAGCTTCGTCTATTTTAAAACCATACAACTCAATTGCTGTACCAATATTGAAAGGTGTGCGACGCTTGTCAGCAATTAGGTCGGATGGAGTGACTACCCCAAACAGTGCAAATCCTAAACGTTGAAATTTCGGATCGTGCGCTCTTTGGTTATAACAATGACGAATCCAGGCAAAAAAGTCACTGGCTGAAAAGCTCAAACTCAACAAACTATCAATTTCATCAATAAAAATAAAAATACGCTGATTTTGTTTTTGGCACAATAACACCTCTTCTATAAACTGATTTAATTTCTGTACAGGGGAAAGACCTGCTTGCATCTCCCACCACTGTTTAAAATTGACTTCTTCAGCCAAATTTAAGCCGTAAAAAAGACTGATAATAACTCCTTTGTACCATTGTTCAGTTGTTGTATCCTCACTACCTAAACGAGTCACATCTAGATAAACACAGTTATGACCTTCTTTCGTCAGATGATCCCTTGTGCGATGTAGTAGAGATGATTTACCCATTTGGCGAGAATTAAAGACGTAACAAAAATCGCCTGCTTTGAGACTGGCATAGAGATGTTCGTCCGCGTGACGGATAACATAGCTAGGATCATCACTAGGGAGACTACCGCCAACTTGGTATTTCATGTCAAATTCTGATATCAAACAAAGAGATTAACACAATGGTCAGCAATTTTTAGATACTTTATGCCGATGAAATAGATATACTTTACAATGCGGTTTGCTCCGTTTAAGTACATTAAATTTTAGTCCCATATCGCTTAGTTCTCATTAGGGAAAAACCACTCATATAATTTACGGACTTTTAGTTTAAATGTCTTAACTGTCTTCTTATTGCTTAACTTTCTGCTTAAAGGTCTTAACTATCCTTGCATTTTAATTATAAAAGTATAAGTATAGTGACATGAGTTCAGGGTAATTAATCTGCACTCATGTTTAGTCCAAAATTTTAGGAGATTTTCAACATCTGCGTGAAAAAATATGATTCCATAATCAAGGAGATTTGTAATTTTTAAATCTCCTTGATTATGGAATTTTAGTTAAACAATGGCAGATAGTTGTTTTTTAAAATAAGCGAGGTAAAGTTCACAACGAGGTAAGACGCGATCGCCATCAAAGCAAATCAATCCTAAACTTTCGAGTTTATAAGTATCAACAGGATCAAGAATCATACTTTGTTGTGCAAATACAAGCTGAGTATATATTTTTACTAAACTAGGATTAGTTTTTAGTCTTAACCAGTGTCGCCGTAAGTGATGGCGGTAAATTCCACCATTGGCGATCGCTTCGTGTATGAGGTCTTGTAAAGTTATATTTTGAGAGACAAGATAAAACAAAGCTAGTTGAATCAACGCCGGATGACCGCCAACAAGAGACATCAATTGAGCAGGTTCTTGACCAGAACTCCAGTCGAGTCCATATCTTCTAGCTAAATATATGACTTGTTGCTGGGTAAATTCCTCTAGGCGAATAGGTAGCCCAATATTAAATGGCGATCGGTTAATATTTAGAGATAGATACTGTTCTGTAGAGTAAACTACTACTAACCTCAACTTCTGCCAAATTTGATCTTGCCGTGCTTCTTCGCACCAGGAACGCAACAAAGCGAAAAACTCCTGAGCAATGTGAGGATACTCAAAAAAGCGATCCACTTCACTCAATACCAAAACTATGGGACTTTTACTCGCCTTGAGAATATAGTTTTGCAAGTAAAAGCTACAGATCAACTTACAACCAAACTCCTCATCCCAATTATCGTGAAGTTTAGGGTCAATCCCCATTTCGTTGGCAATTTGCCAACACAGACAACGCAAAAGCTGATTTAAGTCAGTTAAACAGTGGTCATCAATCTGGTAGCAATTTAGATTGACAGTGCGATATCCTTGTGTCTGTGCAAAGTTTAACAGACGCAGTACCAAAGAAGTTTTACCCATCTGTCTGGGAGCGCGAATCCGAATTACACAGCCTGGTTGAGTAATTTCTCTATAAACTAATTCCTCTATCGGCGGACGCTCTATATATAAGGTGGAATCCAAAGGTACTGGCCCATCTGGATATGAGAAACAACTTTCTAATTCGTCACTAGAGTATTGAGACGGATTATCTTCTGGTGTAGACAAACTCTCTGTGAAGAAACTAGATATTTCGGTTTCATTCTCTTCACTCAGGACAATGTAGTCTTCTGCCTCTAATTCTAACTTAAAGGTACTAAAGCACAATTTGAGCGTTTTTTGATCTACACCTTTACTTAAAGACCACAATCGACTCAGAGTTTTGCTAGAAACATTGATCCGGTTGCCCAGTTCTGATAAAGTCAGCCGATTACCTTTGTTTTCTACAATCTCCCAAGATATAATCGCTTCTTGCAATCGTTGTAGACCTTTAGAAGTTAAGACAACTCCTCGTTTTCTCTTAATCTTAGTTTGTTTCATTTCCATAGGCTGTGTACCAACAATTTTTGTGGACACAAAATTTATTTGTTAAAGTCTGGTTATTAAATCACTGTGTTAATTCAAACAACACATTGCCTTGAATTCGACAGTTTTCGTCAAATATTTAGCATTTCCAGTTTGATTAGCTGCCAAAACCAGCGACAGAAATGCTGCCCAAAAATTGGCTATATTTGACTCAAGCAAATTAGAGATATAAATAAAATTTGTTGCAAAACAAGGTAAAGAGCTTAAAATCGCATAAACCAGGCATTCTATAGCATAAACCGCTAGAATTTAGGTTTTAGTCGCTTTTTAAGTTATCTAGGCTTTATTTAGCCACAAATTCGTTGCTTTACATTTATTTGCTCTGTTTTAATTTACTTCAGATATTTACGTAGGATTTTGAAGTTTTCATGAATTTATCTATGGAAACTATAGGCTATCTCACAAACAAATTTACAGCATATTAACATCATAGTAAACAGTTCAGACGCATTTGATGTGATAATTCGCCTTGAACTTGTTGTCGAAACAATACGGAACTTCCTCAGAGTTATTACAGTGATGACTGTTCAAGTCCCAGAGTTGAAGATGAAGAATATAGCGATCGCACAGACCTGAAGCGAAGGTTGAGCGGGAATTTTTTGTTTTCTTGACGGACTCAATGTAGTCTATTTGTCACTTGCCAAGGGTATTAGAATTAACACGGACTTAAGAAGTTCAGGGTACTTCATTCAATTACCTGTTTTCTCATAGACTTAATCTGTCCTCGCTTAGTTTTACTGTCGATACGTTTTCTTTGAGAACTGCGAGTTGGTTTAGTGGGTTTGCGTATTTGGGGTAGTATGACCGCGCTTAGTATCAGTTGTTTGAGTCGTTGCAAAGCTTCCTCACGGTTTTTCTCCTGGCTGCGGTATTCTTGAGCCTTGATGACAATAACTCCCTCTTGGTTAATGCGTCGGTCATTTAGCTTCAGAAGCTGTTCTTTGTAGAAAGCAGGTAATGTTGAAGCTTCAATGTTAAAGCGTAAGTGGATAGCAGTAGAAACCTTGTTGACATTTTGACCCCCTGCACCTTGAGAACGAATCGCGCTAATTTCGATCTCGCTATCGGAGATGCTGATTTTATTAGAAATTTGTAGCATAACTTAATATATGATGTTATTAGGACGATAGCGCAGATTGCAGTACCGGAAGCGATTATGTTCCGTTCACCATAGGCGTTGGCGCAGCCTCTCGTAGAGATGGCGTTCCGCCCACCGGAGGCGATGGCGTTCCGCCCACCGGAGGCGATGGCGTTCCGCCCACCGGAGGTGATCGCAGAATTACTTGGTTAGTGTCCACTAATATTTTACAGAAACCCTCGGTAAGATGAAAAGTGCTGAGTTCCCAGTTCCGTTAGCGGTAGCGGGGCGTTTAGCCGGTGCTGAATGGTACGTGCGATTCAGATATGTCGCCGACAATTCTTACATTCAGGCCATGCCAGAAATTGCCGAAACATAGTTAACATGAGATTCGGCGTATTTACTATTCGGGAGTCTCAAAATGGCAAAACATTTGGGTAAAAAAATTTCACCCATACCGATGTCAACGGATATTAGTGTGGTGGATTTAATTGATAATTACTTCACCGCCTATAACTCGGCACGTTTGCGGGAAGCTTGCCAAATCATGAGTCGTGATGTACTTAAAGATGGTGTCACCGTGGGAGTTAGTCTTTCCGGTGCAATGACACCAGCCGGTTTTGGGGTGTCTGCACTAGCACCTCTAATTCGTCATGGCTTCATTGACTGGATGATTAGCACTGGTGCAAATCTTTACCATGATATGCACTATGGCTTGGGTTTTGAGTTGTTCGCCGGCAATCCATTCTTAGATGATGTGAAATTGCGGGAAGAAGGCACAATCAGAATTTATGACATCATCTTTGGCTATGATGTCTTGCTAGAAACCGACGCATTCATCCGTAAGATACTGCAAGCTGAACCTTTCCAAAAGCGTATGGGAACGGCTGAGTTTCATTATTTGCTAGGTAAGTATGTGCGGGAAGTAGAGAAGCAATTGGGAGTGCAGCATTCTTGTTTACTAGCTACTGCCTATGAATGTGGCGTACCTATATATACATCTTCCCCTGGCGACAGTTCCATTGGGATGAATGTAGCGGCGTTGGCGTTAGAAGGTTCGCAGTTGATATTAGATCCAGCCATTGATGTCAACGAAACAGCTGCGATCGCCTACAATGCCAGAGAAGGAGAAGGTAAAAGTGCGGCTGTCATTCTTGGTGGTGGTAGCCCTAAAAACTTTTTGCTACAAACCCAACCGCAGATTCACGAGGTCTTGGGATTAGAAGAACGGGGACATGATTTCTTTGTCCAGTTCACTGATGCTCGTCCTGATACTGGTGGTTTATCGGGTGCAACACCTGCGGAAGCGGTTAGTTGGGGTAAGATTGACCCTGATGAATTACCCAGCACTATTGTTTGTTATACCGACAGCACAATTGCCCTACCGTTGCTCACAGCTTATGTCCTCAAGCAGTGCCAACCCCGCCCCCTGAAGCGATTGTATGATCAGCTACCCACATTATTTGATAAACTCCGCACCGATTATTTAGCAGCCAAAGACCAACCAACGGAGAAAGTTGTCACTGATGCAGAGGTAGCAACTTATCCCTGTGGGACGCCCATTCGGAAATAGCCTGTAGAGACGTTGCAATGCAACGTCTCTACCAACCAATAACGTTAACCGTATTACACCCCTAAATACTTCCGTATATTGGAATCGCTGCGCCTCGGATATCCTTAGCTGCATCTGAGCCTAAAAAGCAGATTAATTCGGCTATAGATTCAGCTTTTACCCACTTATCGGCATTTTCTGCACCCATAGCTTGACGATTTTTGGGGGTATCAATCACCGAAGGTAAGACGACATTAGCGGTGATATTTGTACCTTTGGTTTCATCTGCGATCGCTTTTGTAAAGGCTACCACACCAGCTTTCGCCGCAGAATAGGCAGCTAATTGTCCCGCAGGTTCTAAAGCCGCCCTAGAACTGACTGTGACAATGCGCCCATAGCCAGTTTCCAGCATTTTTTGTAAGCTGTACTTGCAAGTCAAAAAAGTGGTATTCAGATTGATGGCAAACTCATGCTGCCAACTGTCATAACTATATTCGTGGGTTTTGCCCATTGAAAAGCCACCCACAAGATGAATTAACACATCCACCTGTCCCATGCGGTTGATGATATTTGCTACTGAAGACTCTTCTTCTAGGTTAGCGGTGATAAAATTCACCCTGGCGAAATCTGCGGGAGGGAGAATTGCTTTGAGGCGTTCGACTTCTTGGGGATTGCGGTAAGTAATCGTAACGTCAGCACCTTGAGCTAGAACTGCTGGTGTAACACCTAAACCAAGTCCACCAGTCCCGCCAGTGATTAGCACTTTTCTGCCTTTCATAAAATATGAGACCCTCAGAGCATCATGTTTAAGATACCGCGAATAGGGGACTGGGGACTGGGGACAGGAAACAGGAAACAGGAAACAGGAAACAGGAAACAGGTTACGAGCATCTCCAGAAATGAAATATGCGTTATCTAGAAACCTTGTAGAGATGTAGCAATGCTATGCCTCTACTTTTTGGAGATGTCTAATTAATTAATTAATTAATTAATTAATTGAATTGTGCCTACTAGGTCATTTTTGGAGATATCTAATATTTCTGTTGTAATCTTTCACCTGTCACCTTTAACCTAATTACGGATATGAGATGCCCAATACACAAGCTGTCCACCAGTCGGTACATTGTAGCCACGAATGCGAATCTTCCATGTGCCAGGGGTAAGATTACCTGCAACCCGTGCGCGTTCAAATATACTCAAAGCTGAGTAACCCCTGGCTCTTTCTACACCGGAAGGGTCTATCAGGTGGACATCAATGTCATTGTGTGCTTGCGCCGCAGACTCAGGCCACCATAAAGAGGCATCAAAATCTTGCTTACCAGAACCAACATTAATGGGGATATCGATAGTAGAACCGTTGTTGACTACCACTTTACCCCAATGCGCCCAGCCGTTGGTAGCCATTTTCAGGACACCTGCGCCGACAGTATTATTATAGGGGTAAGACTTCTGTCCATAGAGAATCATGAAGGCATAGGTTTGACCATTGTCATAAGTGCCGAATTGTCGCAACCAATTGCGGGCTAGCATTGCTACACCGGAAGCGTAAGGGGTTGCACCACTAGTTCCCCCAAATACTTGTAACGCTGACGCAGAGGCATTACTGGCTGTTTCGCTAAAGGTAGGTGCTTGGATATCTGGCTTGAAGCGTCCATCGGTAGCGGGGCCTCGACCTTGATCGTTGTATTGTGTCTGGTCGGTGGTCATTATACCGCCGACTCCAATGACTTTGTGAGCGATCGCAGGTGAACGCACTGTGCTACTATCAGGGCCAAAGTTACCATTAGCTGAGACAAAAATTACACCAGCGTTATAAGCATTATCCGCCGCAGTGGCGATCGCACCATTTTCTGTCTCTTGAGCCTGTAATTCACCTACCAACACCTTATCAAAGGCTGCAACTCCAGCTTGAATTCCCCTAATCGCCGCCGCCGAATTTAGACCAGCATTAGTATAAATCTTCCAACTGTCTAGACTAACCCCTGTAATACCACGATATGTATTACCGAGGAGACCGTTACCGCTAATAATGGCGGCGGTACTTGTGCCATGATCCCAGGAATCATCATCAGTGTTATAACCAGGGTTGGTAGTGGTGTTACAATTCGCCCCACCATTGACGCAATCTCGTAACCAGGCCAAGTTACTAGGAGAATTAAATAAAACATGGGTGCTTCTCACCCCGGTATCTAACAAACCAATCCAAGGGTGAGTTAATCCTAAGTTGAAATAGGGGTCAGAAAAAACAATTGCTCTGGCATTATCAACGTCATTATTAGTAATCGCATCAGGTGGTTTTTCTCCTCCGTAAACTGGTTGGATATAAGCTACAGCTTCTAGTTGTGCTAACTCCCTAACTGCACTAAATCGAGTTTTACCTGCGACAGCATTAGTAATCCAAAAGTGTTCAGTTGGTTTAAAGTAGCTGGTTATTTTATATTGTTCCAGCAACCGCATTTGAGATTTTATTCGTTGGGCTTTGATTTCTTCAATGGCTGCTTGTCGTTGTTGAGATTTTTCTCTTTCCTCCCCATCTTTTAGTTCCGGTAATAAGGGAATTGTCAGGTCTTCTTTGAAGGTGATAATGATTTCAACTTCTTCTCTGGTGCTATTGGAGAGGAGTAATTTTTCTAAGGTGGGACTAATTTTAGACTTTGGTAGATTAGGAATTGGTTCTGATTTTTTATCGAGAGGAAACTTCATTTGATAAATATTTTCTCTAGAAATAGTGCTGCGTTTAAACTCTGTAGAAAGACCAGTTTTAGGAATAAATGCAGAATTTATATTGTTAGCTTGGTCTACAGGTACTTGATAGGGATTATAAGGTTCACCACTAACTTGTGCATAGACCATTAATGGTGACATCAACACCATTGATAAGCTACCTGTAAATAGAAGAAAATCCTTTCTTGTTAGCATATTCACCCTTGTAAATTTTGCATAATCTTCAGTCAAACCCTATAGAGGTTCTGTGGAATGACTGAATTTGCAGGTATTCCTTTTTATATACAACTCAATTAGGGAAATTATGCAAACTATGTGATCAAATTTATACTTCTTTACAAATTTGAGCGTGTTGATTAAGAGCATGATTTTTGCCTCACTCATACTGCAAACAGAACCCGCCGGATAGAATCTACTTTCAGCTTTCGTCAAAAGTCTGAATTCATCCTGCAAATATGCAGCACCTGGCAACGCAGTAGCAAACTAGCGAAGAAATACTCTGCTTCCCTCTTCGCTGTCACCTGTCACCTCTTTTTTTCAGGTGTTTATAACTACTCGATTTTTAAATTAAAAGGCAAACGAGCATAAACCCCTTGGGGGTCGTTCATATTTTGCATAATTGCTAGTTCCTGTTGGATTTTTTGAAATTCAGCTGTGAGGAGATTAGGCTTAGTGTCTAATTTCTGCACACCTAAAACGGTGCTGGCTTCTTCAATTGTCCGGCCAAAAAAACGTTCTCCGAATGTGCCTTCTTTGGGATATTCTTGTAACTGCCAATCTTTGCCGAGTTTAGCTTGTTTGGCGGCGTATGTCAGGGCTGCATTTAAACCACCAATTTCATCAACTAAACCAATTTGTTTAGCCGCTACACCAGACCAAACTCTACCTTGAGCAATTTCTGCTACTTTTTGTTCTGGGAGTTTGCGACCTTGGGCAACTTTATTAAGAAATAGATTATAAATGCGGTCAACACTGCGTTGATAAAGGGCTAATTCTTGGGATGATTTGGGACGCGCAAAGGTTTGACTATCGGCATAACGAGCAGTTTTTACAGAATCCCAGGTAATACCGTTGTCATTTGCTAGCTTTTGACCATTGAGTAACACCCCAAATACACCTATTGAACCTGTAATAGTATTGGGTTCGGCAAAAATGCGGTTGGAATCGCTAGCTATCCAGTAACCACCAGAAGCGGCGACATCTCCCATCGAGACGACAACTGGTTTCACTTGACGAGTTAGTCTGACTTCGCGTTGCATCACTTCGGAGGCTGTAGCACTACCACCAGGACTGTTAATTCTTAAAACGACAGCTTTGACATTTTTATCTTGGCGGACTTTGTTGAGGATAGTAGCAAAGCGATCGCCTCCTATTTGTCCACTGTCACCTTTACCATCGACAATTTCACCCTCAGCATACACTACAGCAATTTTATTCTTAGCTTGGCGTTCTACAGGTAAAGACTTGTTAGGGACTTCTGCATACTCAACTAAATCGATTTGGCGGAAAGTTTTATCATCTTTATCGCTATTAGTTAATTTCTTTAAGTCAGCCACGACCTCATCAGTGTATGCTACTTTATCTACTAAACCGTTAGTTTTAGCTGTCTTGGCTTCCAATAATGCTTGAGTATCTGCGATCGCTTGTAACTTTTGCGGAGTAATTTTCCGGCTTTTACCTACTGTGGTGCGCCATTCTCCCCAAATATCATCTAATAATTTCTGAGTTTGTTCGCGGTTTTCGGGGCTAAGTTTATTCAGTAACAAGGGTTCGACTGCACCTTTGAATTTTCCCACGCGGACAATCTGCACCCCAATTCCATACTTTTGTAATGCACCTGCTAGAAATAATGGTTGGCTACTCAAACCGTTAATTTCCATTGCACCAAAGGGATTCAAGACGACGGTATCAGCAACGGAACTGAGATAATATTCCTTTTCGCCCCAGTCCACACCATAGGCGACAACCTTCTTCCCAGCCGCACGGAATTCTTCTAAAGCTTTACGAATTTCTTTAAGAGAAGCAAAACCTAAGCTACTCGTCCCACTGCTGCGTGTTGCATCTAGATAAATACCAACAATCCGCGAATCACCCTTAGCTTTTTCGATGGTGTCGAGAACACTACGGAGTGTCATTCGTTCATCTCTTACTCCAGACAGGGTATTTTGTAGCACCTCGCCAGAACTAGGTTTTCTATCAGTGATGTTCGTTGATAAGTCAAAAACTACAACTGACTTATCTTTGACTGTGGGGCCTGGATCTTTGGAACTAGCAATAGCTAACACCAAAAAGAAAAATCCGACTGTACTGATACCAGAGAAAATCATGAGTCCTAGTACAGTCCCGACTAAGCTAGCAAAAGTTTGTTTTAAAAAGTTATTCATTAGTTTTTAGTTATATAGTCATTAGTGTATTTTTCTCCCCCTGCTCCCCTGTCCCCTGTCACCTGTAAACTATTTGAGTGTTTCAACTCGGACAGGTTTGTGTTGCCTGTACAGAATAATACAGTAGTGATTTCTGCAATTAGTACCTCAGCTAAATCTTGCAGTGCTGTTTCTGATTCTACTGCGGCTTTAAGGAAAGGCATAGCCAAACCTGCGATATCTGCTCCTAGTGCGATCGCTTTGGCAACATCTAAACCATGACGCAACCCACCGGAGGCAATTAAGGGTATATTGGGTGCGATCGCTCTGATACTCGTAATACATTCTGCTGTCGGTATTCCCCAATCTGCAAAGGTTCGGCCTAAACGTCGTTGCAGTGCGTTTTCTGCTCTTTCCCCTTCTACCTTTGCCCAAGACGTACCGCCTGCACCAGCCACATCAATAACAGTGACTCCGGCTGCTATCAGTTTCTTTACCATTGCGGCGGAAATACCATTACCTACTTCTTTCGCAATCACTGGCACTGATATCTTACTGCATAAATTATCAATTTTGTCTAGTAAACCGCGAAAATTAGTATCACCGCTAGGTTGAATAAACTCCTGTAGGGGGTTGATATGCAAAATTAAAGCATCCGCCTCTAACATATCGATGATTTGCAGACATTGATCTAAACCATATTTGTAGTTCAGTTGCACCGCACCGACATTGGCAAACAAAAGAATATCCGGTGCATACTTGCGAACCGCAAAAGTATCAGCTACTTGGGGTTTTTCTACCGCCACTCGTTGAGAACCTACACCCATTGCCAATTTATAGTTTTGGGCAACTATGGCTAA
The DNA here is from genome assembly GCF_034931465.1 of Anabaena sp. UHCC 0399. Lineage (NCBI taxonomy): Bacteria > Bacillati > Cyanobacteriota > Cyanophyceae > Nostocales > Nostocaceae > Anabaena > Anabaena sp. UHCC 0399. The sequence continues at coordinate 60,302 of NZ_JAYGGZ010000037.1, forward strand.
ACGCTGGTTAATCATTTTCGCTTGTTCAGTTCCCCCAGTCATAGAAGAGATTAACAGGGGTGCGTTGAGAGGTTTGCCTAAAAAATTTGTCTTGATATCAATGTCGTTGCGGTCTAATTCTGGTAAACAGCAATGAGTGAAGCGATAGCGTTCTAGTCCGTTGGTGATTTCGTGACATTGTACATCTTCTTCTAAGCAGATACGGATGTGATCTGCTTTGCGTGACTGGGTTTGGCCTGATGTGTTATTAGACGCGTTCACTGGTGGGTATGATTTATAGCTTGCGATTACTATTGTATGGTTTACTCAATCTCCAAGTAACTCGCAACATCTCTACTTTCGCCTCTGTGTTCTCCGTGTCTCTGTGGTTTAAAATCATCCATCTAACCACAGAAAGAAGATATTAAAATTTGTTAAAAATGGCAACAAAATCAATTCATCGGGCGATCCATATTATACAGGCACTAAGACAATCAAAGAGTTGATTCTAGAAAGCAAGTTAAATGCGGTGAGGAGTAAAAATCATGCAACCAAAACTTAAACATATTATTAACACATCAATATTGGGTATAGCATTGGTCGGTAGTGCGATCGCTTCCATAGAGCTATTCACACCACAGCAACCAGCTTTCGCCAGAGATTCATTAGGGCAATGTATTCAAAACCTCAGAAACCGTGGTGTTTCTGCACGCGAGGCGGCAAACATTTGTAGAAACCGACGGGATAGGGATGATAGGGATGATAGGGATGATAGAGATGATAGAGATGATAGAGATGATAGAGATGATAGAGGTGATAGATATAACAATAGAGATAGAAGAGGGAGAGAGCGGTATATAGAGCTACGTTCTAGGTCTGGACGCACCCCCGAAGGACGTTGGCGTTACTCTGCTCCTGGTGTGCCTTATGAAGCTATGCAAAGAGCCGGGTGTCAACGCATTTCTGGGGATGATTGGCGTTGTTCTACACCTAGAATCCGAGTGCTAATCCGAGACGATAGGGATCAGTATCCACGCCAAGACCAGAGGACGCAGTATATAGAGCTACGTGCTAGGTCTGGCCCCACCCCCGAAGGACGTTGGCGTTACTCTGCTCCTGGTGTGCCTTATGAAGCTATGCAAAGAGCCGGGTGTCAACGTATTTCTGGGGATGATTGGCGTTGTTCTACACCTAGAATCCGAGTTCAAGTGACAAATAGATATTAATTGAAGTCGGGGATTTGGTTTCTCATGAATGATTTAGGATGGCTCTATGTGTGACGAGTAAGTTACCCAATTTTGCGAACACCTACGGTGGAGCGCAGCCCATCGCCATCAATTTAAAACATACTGATGAGTAAAACCCCAAAAATTGACCGTCAACGCGAACACCAAGCCAACGAGCGGACTTTTTTAGCTTGGCTACGTACTTCTATAGCTTTAATTGGCTTTGGGTTTGCGATCGCTCGTTTTGGGCTATTTTTACGTCAGCTTAATGTTGTCATAACACAAAAGGAAACATCCGTAAATCCCTGGTTTAATTCAGAAAACTTAGGGATTATGTTAGTCGTTTTCGGTATTGTCACTATCGGTTTGGCTGCATGGCGTTACAATCAAGTGTTTTGGCAAATTGAACGTAGTGACTATCAACCTAACCGTTGGGCAGTTTGGATTATGACTGGAGTAGTCATGATTTTAGGATTCTTGAGTATTCCTTTACTCCTATTGCGAAATCATATTTCCCCTCGCCCATCATCTCCCCTTCAGCCCCAATCCCGTAATTTTCAACGTTGAAGCATTTTCTCGCAGGATACAGACTGTTTTTGAGTTTAACTGAAATGTATCAATCTCTTAACCTACGCATGATATTTATACAAGAGTTTAAATGTATTTACACTTTTTAACTCTATGTAAGGGGAGAGATGGCGATATGGAAACTCAAATCGACCAATTGCAAACTTATATTCCTTCAACTGTATCCTCTCAGGAGTTACTTCTCATTGATAATGTTATCGTAGGTACTCCTTTGAAGGATGTTCTCTTGGGAACTCCCTGGAATGATCTGATAGTTGCCCTTGCAGGAGACGACCATATTATCGGCAGTGTTGGCAACGATATCTTAATTGGCGGCACGGGACTTGATACAGTTGACTATAGTGAACTAGGTCAGGCAGTTACCTTAGAAGCGACTGGGATTCTTAAAAAAGGCAGAGCTGGCACAGATAGACTATTTGAGATAGAGACTATTATTGGAGCGAAGGGAAAAGCTAATACTATCGATGCTTCTACCAGCACAGGTACAACAACATCTATTAGCGTTAATCTGGCAGCTAACAGTCTAGTTGTCAATGGTGTTCCAGGCATTGGGACGCTGAATTTTACAGTTCAGAACTTTGTCAACGTCATCGGTACTGCACAAAATGACAGCATCGTTGGTGATAGTAACAATAACCTGCTGATTGGTGGTCAAGGCAACGACGAAATCTTTGGACTCAACGGTGATGATATAGTGCAGGGTGGAGATGGTGATGATGTCATTGGTGGAGGCTACAAAGGTAGTATCTTCACCTCCAGACGTAGTGATGGCAACGATATTTTATCCGGCGATAGTGGTAATGACATCTTAATCGGAGGAACTGGTAACGATTTCCTCGATGGCGGTACTGGTTTTGATACGGCTGACTACAGTAATTTAGATGTTGGTATTACCTTACAAACGTCTGGTATTGTCAACAAAGGCATTGCAGGTACAGATCAGATCCTCAATATAGAAACCATCATTGGTGCAAAAGGACAAGCCAATAAAATAGATGGTTCTACCGGCACAAGTACAACAACTTCATTCAACGTTAATCTGTCAACTAACAGTCTGATAGTCAACGGTGTTCCAGGGTTGGGTACGCTGAAATTTGACGTTCAAAACTTTATCAATGTCACCGGAACTTCACAAGATGACAACATCGTTGGTAATAACCAAAGTAACTTATTGATTGGTGGTAGAGGAAATGACCAAATTTCTGGTCTTGGTGGTAAAGACACCATCATTGGCGTTGATGCTACAAATCGCCAACCAGGTATCAACGAAGTAGATATCCTCACCGGAGGTGCAGACCCAGATAAGTTTGTGCTAGGAGATCAGACCAATCCTTACTATGTAGGAGGTGGGGGCTTTCTAGGTCTGAATGACTTCGCCTTCATCACAGATTTCCAGACTGGTCAGGATCAAATCCAACTGAAAAAGTTAGGAAATTATATCTTCGGACGCAACTATATTGCGATCGCTAATCAATTACTATTAGAGACTAGCAAAAACTCCGATGATTCTCTGCTAGTCGCCACTGTAGATGAGATTGTCCAAGCTAACGGTGTCTACGATGCTTCTAGTCGGAGTAATCTAGAATCTTCCTCAATATTTTCTAGTTTTGATATCGTCTCAATTTTTGCCACTAGCTATAGCCTCAGTGATATTCACTTTGTCTAAAAAACTGTTGGTGTAATAGGACAGGCAATCTGCAACTACACCAAACAATTTTGCTATCCAACTATCTAGTCATATACCGACTAGCCATTTGGATAGCATCAGCAATATCAACATCGCCATCTCCATCTGCATCCAAGAAGTTATTCAGTATAGGATTACCGGCAGTTTGAGGATTTTGAGCATTAGTACCAGATTGCAACAAATTCAGCACTAAAGGCACAACCACAGGTAGCAATTGTTGAATAGTGCTAGCGTCTAAACCAGTGCGCTGGGCTGTTACTCCTGCTACTTGTTGTTGTGTGTTTGGAGAGAATAGCGAGCTTACTGCTTGGGGGTCAAAAGAAGTCCCCGCATACTGATTAACCAAAGCTTGGGCTGATTCGTTGCCCTCTGTGGCTTGCTTTTGTTGCAACGCACTGCGTACATAATTACCCACAACGCCCACAACAGATTGGATTGTTGCAGGATCTGTGCCAGTTGTATTACTCAAATCCTGTACAGTTCTGACAATAGTTTGTATTTGACCCATATTACCTTGTAAATTGGGGTTGCTCACAGCACCGAGAATTTGATCAAACAGTCCCATCGGTTGATTTCTCCTGATTGTGTTCTTGGCAAAGACAGAAAGACCAGGAAGACGAGGAATAATTTTGATTAATACCCCCAAGTCCCCAGTTCCCATTTTGCAAAAATCCTGCCTACAAAACTAGGAACTTAAGGATGAAAAATCGGGAGAGCGATCGCAAATTCTAGCTCTGAGTATGATAATGACTAATGCTGAAACTATTAAGATGAGAAGCATCTGGGTAATGAATATTTAGCAATGCCACGAATCCCTTTGTCGCGCCTAGTTACGCTAATTGTTGGTTTAATCGTCATTCTGGGACTCGCCCTGTGGCTGATTGATTCCCTGTCTCGCCTGTATTGGCAGTTATCCTATTCCCCGTTTTTGGGTAATCTGCTGCTGTTGCTGCTGATTGTTCTGGTAGGGGCTTTAGTTGCTGCCTTTGTCTATTACGTACTAGTATTGCAGTCTGGTGAACAGCGTTCCCGCCGCAGCCGAAAACGGGTGACACCAGCACAGATTCCCGTTGTCAAATCTGACGCGGCTTCTTCCACCCTGCAAGCTGTACGTCAACAGGTAGCGCAAATCCAAGATGAAGTCACACGCCAAGCTTTGCTAAGTCGGACAAAAGAAATTGAATCTAACTTAGCTAGGGGTGAGATTCAAGTTGTGGTGTTTGGGACAGGGAGTGCAGGCAAAACTTCCCTGGTGAATGCCATTATGGGGCGGATGGTAGGCAAGGTAGACGCACCAATGGGGACAACTACCGTCGGGGAAACCTACTGTTTACGGTTGAAAGGATTGGAACGCAAAATCTTAATTACCGATACACCAGGGATTTTAGAAGCTGGGGTAGCGGGAACGGAACGGGAACAGTTAGCTAGGGCGTTGGCGACAGAGGCAGATTTACTGTTATTTGTAGTGGATAATGACTTACGGCGATCAGAATATGAACCATTGAAGGGGTTAGCAGAAATTGGTAAGCGATCGCTTTTAGTTCTCAACAAAACCGACCTGTATACTGATGAAGATAAGGAATCAATCTTAGCTAGATTGCGGCAACGGGTGCGGGGATTTATTGCTACAAATGATGTCGTAGCGATCGCAGCTCATCCCCAATCGGCTCAACTAGAAACTGGGGAAACCTTCCAACCCGAATCGGATATTGTCCCCTTACTCCGCCGCATGGCAGCAATTTTAAGGGCTGAGGGTGAGGATTTGGTAGCAGATAATATTCTCTTACAATCTCTGCGGTTAGGAGAAGAAGCCCGTAAACTCATCGATGCTCAACGTCGTCGCCAAGCTGATAAAATCGTCGAGCGTTTTCAGTGGATTGGGGCTGGTGTGGTATCAGTTACGCCTTTGCCAGTAGTAGATTTACTAGCGACAGCCGCCGTCAATGCCCAAATGGTCGTAGAAATTGGCAGAATCTATGGTTGTGAATTGAACATGGAACGGGGACGAGAGTTAGCCCTGTCTTTAGCCAAGACTATTGCTAGCTTGGGTATTGTGAAAGGAGCAATTCAACTACTCACAACAGCTTTGCAGTTAAATGTGGCTACATTTGTGATTGGGAGAGCCATTCAAGGGGTGACAGCTGCATATTTAACTAGGATTGCTGGTAAAAGTTTTATTGAATATTTTCGCCATGATCAAGACTGGGGTGATGGTGGGATGACTGAGGTGGTACAGCGACAGTTCCAGATGAATCGCCGGGATGAGTTTATTAAAGCATTCGTGCAGGAGGCGATCGCAAAAGTCGTCAAACCACTCACACAAAAGGCTGAAGTCGTTGAAGAAGACACAGAAGCATAGTCATTGTTTCTGGATAACGCATATTTAAGGTGGATATTGAAGATACGCAATCAATCTGCAAAGTATTAGCCGCAATTATCACAATGTCCACAACGCCAGTTAGCAGCTTCCTTGTCAAAACCAAAAGCATTTAACAAAAACTGCCAACGGCATTGTTTAGTATTTAAGTATTGAGTCATTTGCTGGGAAGCCTGTAATTGTGTTGGTGGCTGGTTTTTTGGCTTGTGTTCTATTTTGTAATTGAAAGGGTCAAGCCAGTTTAATTGTCCACCACTATGGAGTAATGCTAAAGCGATCGCACTATCAGGAAATTGTCTGGTGATAGCGTTAACTTCTCCCTGTTGTGGTAATTTTTTCACTAGTTGCTGGGCTTTTTGCTGTTGCGATCGCATTTGTTCTTGAAAAAATTGCTGTCTTTGTCTATCCTCTGGATCTAGCCACCCTGTCGGTTCACTTACCAGTGTCAAAGCCTCAGCCGGTTTACCATCCCTTCCCGCACGTCCAATTTCTTGCACATATTCAGATAACAGATGCGGTGCGTGAAAATGTATTACCCAACGCACATCAGGTTTATTTATCCCCATCCCAAAGGCGCAGGTACAAACCACAAAGGGGATTTTACCACCCAACCAACTAGCTTCCACAGCCCGGCGTTCTGTTGCACCTAATCCCGCATGATAGCTAGCGGTTTTATAACCCATCTCTGCTAACCAAGCAGCTAAATTTTCACTATCTCGCCGAGTGCGGACATAAATTAATCCAGCTTGTTGTGGTCGATTTTGAATAAATTTGATTAATTGTTGTTTTCTCCCCCTAGGAGTCCAAGCAATGCGGACAGTAGGATGCAAATTAGGACGGTAAGGGTTGAGGCGAAAAATCTCTGGTTGCTGTAATTGTAAAACTGTTTGAATAGTTTTTTGCGCCGAGGGATCAGCTGTAGCGGTAAATGCAGCAATGCTAATTTTAGTCCCTGGTGGCTTATGTTTGAGTAATGCAGGTCTGACAGCCCCTAATCTGCGGTAAGCCGGCCGAAATGTTTCTCCCCACTGCACCAGACAATGAGCTTCATCAAGTATCAAACCATTAATTTGCAATTGCGGCTGACATAATCGTTCCCAAACTGGCGGACTTAATAAAGTTTCTGGAGATAAATACAGTAATCTTAGCTGTTGTTTTTCTAATGCTTGCAGAGTTGCACGGCGTTGAAATGATGGTAATTCACTATGCAACAATGCGGCTTTTTGCTGACTTTGAAGAAGTTCCTGGACTTGATTTTCCATCAGTGCTACTAACGGGGATACTACCAAAGTCAACCCTGTTTGTAGCAATGCAGGTAGTTGAAAACAAATTGATTTTCCGCCCCCCGTGGGCATAATTATGAGCGCATCTTTTTGTGATAACAAACTGTTGACGATTTCTCCTTGTGGCGGACGAAAATCTTCATAACCCCAGATTTTTTGAAAAGCAGCGCGGACTTCTTCCCAGGATTTGATTTTGTGAGTATTCATGAATGGTAGTAGATGCTCATATTTTTGAATTTACACTCTACTACCTAAATACTGGTTCAGTATTTTTCTCAGTTGTTTACAATAGGTAAACCATCTTCCTGGAAAGCAGTAATATAACCTGCGATCGTTCATATGACTTTCTACACAAGCTATCTCGCAAAATAGCATACGAAAACCAAGTTATTTGTGTAGAAGATTTAGCGGTTAAGACTATTGCTGTGTCAAGTTATTTTTGATGGTTTGTAGTAAGGACTTAAGTTTTTACTACAAACTTGCTTATCCATCAATTCAACTTTATGAACTACTATAGCTACTCACTAGAACATCTTGCAACCTATACTTATAGACCCCGGACACATTCGCAACATCGGACAGTGAGAGTTTAGTGAGTTTGATAGCTACTCACTAGAACATCTTGCAACCTATACTTATGGCCCCCGGACACATTCGCAACATCGGACAGTGAGAGTTTAGTGAGTTTGGACTCTTTAGGGTTTTGTTTGGTCTTATTTTTCTTCATTGTTTTCATGGATATAATCTCCTTCTGTTCCCTTATATGGGAAAGATAATTCCATTCCCTGGGCTTTCACCTGGGCTTTGGTTGAGTTGATAGTATTAATTTAGTCTGAGGTTGTAAGAGCGCACATCGGATCAATGTCATTACTTAACCGTGACATTTATCATTACTAAATTTACTTTCTCTAAACACCTGCATAACTAGGGGTGGATCTAGCGAAGACACTGTTGGCGAAATATTTCTTCACAATTTGAGCAAGTAAGATTGCATGAAAATTCTAGTTGTTTTCGCCTTAACGGGTGACAAGGTGGTTAAGCTGCAATAAATATTAGAATGTTCGCGAAGCGTTCCCGAAGAGTAGGATTACGAATTTTGGAGTTAGGAACTAGCTCTTCTGCCCTTGGAGGGGATGTAAGACCAAAGTCTTCGGGACGTAAAAAATCTACGAAGGTCGAGGCAATCCCTGATGAATTGGGAAGCCTAAACTGACCTTTCGGTACAGTGTAAGTTCACTTGGATTGACACTGCAAAACTTGAGCAGCAGTCAACTTGAGATCGGTAAATATCGGTGAAGATATCTCGCTATCCCCTGTATACACCTTCTCTTCATAAAAACCCTCTACCCATTCCAAAACCGTGACTTGCTCTTGTATGGAATCAACAATCCAATACTCAGTAATACCCCGTGCTGCATACTCTGATCGCTTATAGCGATAATCACGACTGCTTTGATTTGGACTCACCACTTCCACTACCAATAACGGTGGTGGCATTTCTGGCATGACAGTAGATCGTTTAGCACCCTCCATCGCCGTCGCCAACTCTTCAGAAAATACCACCAAATCAGGAACGCGCACCCGTGAGCCAGTAGTCACAATTTCTGTTTTCATCCGCAACTGAGAAGATGAGATACCTAATTGCACAAGATAAACAAGGATAAACATGGCAATTCGTTGATTTCTCTCACTCTCAGCCGGCATCGGTAGCAGTTCTCCATCTTCCAATTCATACATTGCATCTGTGCCATCGTCATAATTAAAGAACTCCTCCAGAGTCATTTTCACAGATAGAGATTGATCTAGTGTGATTGCCATAATCACCTTACTTGCTTGTTAAAATATCAGCTTAATCTATTATCGCAATATCTCCTCTAAGTCCTGAGAGGGTATTAGTTGCCAAACCATAGGCGATATCACTAATTTCGTGACAATCTTTACGGCTAATTCCTATACCAATTAACTGTAAATTATCCTCATTGAAAATCTATATTATTGTGAATAGTTCATCTGATAATTCTCCTTGGGCGACTTTGGTGACAGAACCAGTCATAGAGATATGAAAGTCATCTTTAATCTGAATCAAAATTTCTCCCCCAGGCATTTTTACGGTAATTTCAGAATCACACAAACCAAGTTTATGTGCAGTAGCCGCCGCCGCACTGCTACTGCTACCTGAAGCTAAAGTGTAACCAGCACCTCTTTCCCAAATTTCAATTTGAATAGTATTTCTATCTAAAACTTTCATAAATTGCACATTAGTGCGATTGGGAAATAAGGGATGAACTTCTAGACGTGAACCATATTCTTTTGCAATATCTGGGTTGATTTCAGCTAAAGGAATCACGCAGTGTGGATTACCAATTGTCGCGGCACAAAAATAAAAAGTTTTATCACCAACAGTAATTTTTTCTTGAATTACTTCTCGGTTATCTCCCACTACATTAATATCAGAACTCCAAAAGCTGACTTTCCCCATTTCAACCTGGACTGTTTTACCTGCATCTTTGATCACGGATTGAACTAATCCACCTACGGTTTCAATTGAGAATGGCTTTTCGTCAACAAGTCCCATATCCCATAGGTAACGGGAAAAAATCCGCAATCCATTACCACTTTTTTCGGCTTCACTTCCATCGGGGTTGAAGATGTGTAAAGCGAATTTTGCTGTGTTTGATGGTAGCTGCCCCAACAAAATACCATCAGAGCCTATACCGAAATTGCGATCGCAAATTATTTTAATTTTCTCAGGGGTCAAATCAAATGATAAATCTTGGGGATTGATAACTAAATAATCATTACCCAAAGCATGATATTTACAAAACTTCAACATTTGAGGCTAGTAGTGAAACTGTCTTTAGTCGCTGCTGATTTTTGCTGCTTCTAACTTTTGTCGAATTGCGGCTTGAATTTTTTCATCAAAATTAGGATCTTCTGGACTGGCAATGATTTTGTGTGGTTGCTGATTAAGTCTATCTAGGTATGCTTGGAAAGCAGCTTTATCCTGACGGTTGCAAAGAAAGTATTGCTTCAATTCTGCATCTGACATTGCACTATAATTAACTTGGCTCATCAAAATACCTCTCTATTAGGTAATATTTGAAACTCAAGCTCTTCGTTATGTCCGGCTAAAATGTAAATGTTCAAAGTTCTGTTATCTAAGCATATAAGATGTATGGGCTGAAGCATAGTATACGTCAGTTGATAACCAACGCGATATAAACTCTTTAATTGAGCCTCAGTAGCCTCTCTAGTCAATCAATCCACCTGCTATCTATTTTTA
>NZ_JAYGGZ010000038.1:0-70491 GCF_034931465.1 Anabaena sp. UHCC 0399
CTATTCACATACGTTATCAAATGCCATCACCAGAGGGCGGAACGCCATTGCCCCTCTCAATCAAACTAGGAAATTATGAACATAAAACAATTATTCTTAACCGCAGTGATAACAACTGCTTGCATTGTCAGCACAAACATACAAGCCAAAGCTGATACCTACCGTGCTGGGAAATTCACAGTTAACATATTCGACACTGAAAACACCAAAGTCTATGTTGGTTGTGACGATAAAGGTCAGTGCATCAGATTAGAAGATGGTACACAATGGCGTGAGAATGGTCATCGGGGTATCACTTGGGCAAATGGTGATTACTATTACTCGGTTTCTTGGAAGGAAGATTCTAATGAAGGAATGTACCTAAATATTGTCCATAAAAATAAACGAATACTCAGAGAAAAACTGGTAGCAGTTGAGGAAAACTTACCTGTAGTTTCTCTTAAATCGGCTACTTGGTGTGATGTAGTCAATATTCAATCTGGACAGTTAGCACTACGTTTTAGTCCCAATGGTAAATCTAGAGCCGGTTTAAACAATGGTAATCATTTACTACTACATAAACAGCAGGGTATTTGGGCTTATGTCACTGTGATTAGTGGAGCAAACAAAAGAGTTGAGGGTTTGAAGGGTTGGGTTAATTCCAATTATCTTTCTTGCACCAAAGAACCCATTGATTAACAAAAAAATGCCGTGGCTGACAACGCGCTATGCCAAAGACATGGCTCTTGGTGATGGGGTGCTGATTTGGAAATCTGGGGATAAGGCGGGGATATATGCCATAGCAGAGATTATCGAGTCACCCAAGATTATCACTAACCCCCCTGACATTGGCTACTGGATAGATACCAGTCGCATTGGTGTTAAACCTTGTGCCAAAATTCGCTTTACCAGCAAGCTGATAGAAAAGCCACTGCTACGCGAAGACCTCAAGCTTGACCCTGTGTTGAAAACTCTGATGGTGGTTCGTCAGCCAAACGCTACAAACTACAAAATTACACAACAGGAATGGCAACGTGTACATGAATTGAAAGGTTAGCGATCGCTCCCCAGAGAATTAAGTAAACCTTGCAACAAAATAGATATATGAGTGAACCTATTTTAGCAACAGTTTTCGCAGTTTCTAAAGTATCTGTTGAGATTTCCATAAGACTAGCTAAAGCTTTAAAACTAATAGAATCTATTGAAAGTAAACTTGACCTCTTGATGCAGGTAGAGTTTAATGCTGCTTTAAAAACACTTCATCAGGCATTAAATTCTAGTGCTTTGGATGAACAAAAGTTTGCTCTTCTTAACGATGCCAGGAATGGTTTTAATAACGCTACTTGTATTGAAAAGGGTGAGCGACTTTTTTATGCTCACTTAGGACTAGCAATTTGTCATTATTTTCTTAATGATATGAATAATGTTAAAACAGCTTTACTAGAGGCTACTAAAGTTAGTATATATAAGGATATTTATCTACAAGAAAGAAATTCATCTCTTGGTTTTAATAAATATGTTTTTGATTCCTTTATAAATAATTATAATCCTGAGAATATCTTAAACCTCGTAAAAAGTATACTTTCATATCGATTAATCTTAGAACAAAAAAAAGAAATTAATAAATACAATAAATCCAAAAGTAATTTGATAAATGATATTTACAAAAAAATCAATGCCGAAGAAAAAATGATTATTTGGGAAACAGAAGCTAATCAGCCGAGTGATGTATTTAAAACTTTAGAATCAAAATCATTGGAGTTCATAAATTTACAAAAAGAATGTCTAGAAATAATAGATAATATTTAATTTTAGTTAGCAATCACTTCATTCATCATAGACATATCTTCCTTGCATTTTTAAGGTAACAGTACAAAAACAATAGATGATAGCAAACAATATGAATGTTGCAACACAAGACATAAAAACAAAATTTAACCCGTCAGGCGAAGAACACAAGCTTGATGAAACTGCTATTGCACTAAGAAAGTCTCAACTAAAGTATTTTATAGAATTAAGAACATCTTCTTTAATCGCTTATATTCTAAATATTTATTCACATCTTGGCGTTAAATACACAAGAGACAGTATCAATGAGTGGCTGTATAAAAGAACTCAAACTGGATTTTATAAAGAATTATCTCCTAATTTACATTTAGCATACGCCGACCAGCGTGATGGACATGGAACACAACACTGGTGGACATTATATTTTGATGATACTTATAAACAAGATATTTTAAATAATATCAAATTTGAAATTGGTTATGTTAAAAGTAAAGATTTACCAAATGATAGTAATTCAGATTACGAATGGGGAGGTTTAAATTTTAGGTCAAAGGCAGAAGTCAGAATAGCACACGCCTTACATAACCAAAAAATTTTATTTTTTGCTAACAGCCGGGCTTATATGGATTTAGCTAATTTACCTATTTCTAATCTTGAAAATGGATTAAAAGAAAGAGTAGAAATAGACTTTTTAGTTTTTTATAAACAAAAGTGTATGATTTTGGAAGTTGATGGAGAACATCATCAGCAAGCACCACAAAAAACTAGAGACTACAGGAGGGATAGAGTCTTATTACGTGATGGTATTCAGACTGTTAGATTTAATGCAAGTGAGTGTTATCACCATCCTTTAGAAGTTGTTACCGAATTTTTGAATCTTTTTTAAGAGAGCTAATTTTGACACTTACACTTGCGATCGCTCCTCCCAATTCACCCGCCGTCTTGAGAAAGCTTTGTGTAGGGTAAGTTGATTTTCATTAATCACGGGTCAACAGTTCCAAGTTATGGCCATTGGGGTCGTAGAAATAAAAACCACGCCCTCCTTTTCTATGGTTAATTTCTCCTTTGTTCTGGTGCATGGGGTCACTACTATATTCCAGACCAGCTTGTTTGATTCTGACAAAGATAGTATCAAATTCTTCATCGCTGACCTGAAAAGCATAATGATGAGACTCAAATGTTTCTCTATTGTCAAAATCAAGTGTCAGAGTGTCATTAACTCGCACAGCAGCAAAATGACCAGCAACTTCGACTTTTAAACCAAAAATATGAGCAAAAAACTGTGCTGATGCTTGTTTATCATGAGCAGGAACTATAGTGTGATTCAAAGAGATTGTCATAATCTTTTGCCTTCAAAATAGTTTCTAGGTTTAACTCTAGAATGCCTTGTCAAATTTTGTTTTGCCCTCCTCATTTTGATAGTGTTTGTGCATTCTGATTTGAGTGGCAATCGCCTGGGCTGAGAGCGTAGTGTCTCGCTCCTGTTGAATTTACCCGCCGTTTGGAGGCAGTATTACTAATAATTCTTAGAGGAAAAGAGCGATCGCTACAAAGCAGGTGAATACGCAATCGCAGATTTACTATGTATTTTCTAGTATATTACTAGCCAGTTGTAGAGAAGCGATGACCGAGGCTGTAAGTTGCCTGAGAAGTTATTCTACAGCGTTGGGTCAACAACTGGCGATTTGTGACTGTTGCGTTCTGTATCTCATTTAAACGGCAATTCAGAGAGTTGTAATGCCAAATTGCCAAAACCTTTGAACATGGCACTGTAACTTCAACTTTTTCTTAGAGGAAACCCAAGCGATCGCCTAAATCAAGGGAGGAAAAGTTAAAGATGCTATACCTCACTGTGGCAACGAGAAAAAATTCACCACCAATCGTGAAAATTACTCTTGCCAATACCCTATTTCAATTTTTTTCCGAAAGCCCAATGTTCTACATGAGGACGATAAACATACCACGATTCCTGACCGTGGAGTGGTTTTTCAAACTGCACACGCCAATAATCTTTTTTTTCTTCAGATGTCGCTGGATTTTTTTCGTTATTATCGTCAAAATAATCAATGTTTATAACAGAAAATAGATCACCTTTTTTAGCACCTAACTTTTTTTCGTTTACCAAACTACTTCCTTGCACGCTCCAGTCTTGCTTAAATGTAGTTTCATTAATAACTTTTAAAATGCTTGACATTGATGTATCTCCTTTTTTCAATTTATTTCAAATTCAAGCGATCAGCTATGCCATCGCCTGGTCAAGTGGTAAAGCTGTTGGGTAGTCTTACTTACTTACTTACTTACTCACTCTAGCAATTTTTGAGCGATGGGATAACAGCCGTTTAGCGATCGCCTATGACGGGCAGTTACGCCATCGCCTAAATCAAGCGTTCCCTTCGGGATGCTACGCAAACGCGTAGCGTCCGCACCAGAGGAAAAGAGCGAACAAAGAAGGAACACCCCCAGTCCTCTACAACCTGTATATTATTTAATAAGTGTTAATTCTATCTGTATGATGCAAGATTTAGAGATACTTGACATTGTAGATGAAAGTGATTGCGTTATCGGACAAAAGAAACGCTCAGAAATATATAGTCAAGGGCTGTGCAATTTTAGAGTTGTCAATGCTTTTGTCGTTAATTCACTAGGACAACTTTGGATACCTCGCCGTTCTGCACAAAAACGAATTTTTCCCCTTTGTCTTGATGTCAGTATGGGTGGTCATGTTGAAAGCGGAGAAAGTTATGAAGATGCTCTACAACGTGAACTTAAGGAGGAATTGAATTTAAAATTAGACAATGTTGACTTTAGATTATTAGGATATTTAAGGCCACATCAGCATCAGGTTTCTGCTTTTATGAAAGTTTATGAAATTAAATTAGATGATAATCCTAATTACAATCAGAATGATTTTATTGAAAGTTTTTGGTTATCCCCTTCTGAATTAATAGAATGGTTGAATAAAGGTGAACCTGCAAAAAGTGACTTGATTAAACTTGTGCAGATGTTTTATGTAAATTAATCTCGACTATAATTAATAAAATTTTTTGTATGAAGATTCTGAACTTCCTCAAACCTAAACCAGCCCAGCCAACTATCGACAGTTACGGGCAACAAGGCTGCGGCGTTGAGCAACAGCAGATTCAATCACTGATGGAATGGTTGTTTGAAAGTCTCCTGAATGCTAGTTACTTGGGAAAGTCACATATTATTTGGTATGACAGCGACAGCCTAGACCCCAGCTTAGAACAGGTAGTTAAAAAGCTACACACCGAGGTGAGCCAGTTTTTCTGTACCGTTGTGGTGCTAGGGTTTCACCTCTGCCTACTGGGTATTACTGGCGGATGATGAATGAACACCCATCAATGCGGATTTATCAGTTAGAAGTTAAGCAGTAATTACCAAGGCGATCGCCCTATCCCATTCTTAGAGGAAAGATTTTGAGCGATCGCCCATTATTCAAGCGAGGAAAATAGCTCAAGACGTGACCAAAGACTTAGACTATTTAAGACTTATTTCAAATGTAGTACCTTTAAGTTTTGGGTTGGGATATGTTTCAACATAAGATTTAATGATTTGTTGAAAAGCATCTGCATAGGTGAATGCTACTGCTAACTGCTCCCAACTGGGAGTGCGAGAAAATTTAATTCCTCGTTCTTTAGCTGCTTTACGACAAGCACGATAAGAACCATACTGTTTGAGCAACTCGGTTTTATCAATTATTTCTAGTGTAGAAGGTAAAGCTGCAATAGGCGGTTCAGTTATCTGTAAGCTTTGCTGTTGCAGTTCATTAACAGCCACCTGTGCAACTGTGTAGATGGCGGCGGAATTATGCAACTCATGAAGCTGATTTTCCTTTAGCCCCTCTAGTAGTTGAGTAATTCGTTTTTTCCCCATGAGTTTTATTTATCTAAAAGAGAGCGACCTTGCGAAGCTTGATCAGAGTGCATTTGTGGTTTTTCTATGCGCTCTTCATCAGTGGCAACTGTACCAGGAAGGTATGTTTGAGAAATATTTGTAACTGTTAGAGATTTTGAGTCTTCCTCTTGATCATCACGCCACCACATCACAATTGCTTTGATTGCGTTTAAAAACTTCAAAAATCTGCCAGGAAAAGATAACACACCCCAGTAGGCTTTGTCTGGATTATCTACATCTGCGACAGAATCAAATGCGGCTGAAAGTTGATCCAAATATCCAGCCATTGAGCCAATTTCATGCTCTAAGTCTGTCATAATCTGCCGATTACCAGAAGCAAGCTGTTCTTTTTCTAATTTAAGTTGGTTTATTAAAACTTGTAGACGTTCTACATCTGTTTTTATCCGCAAGGCAGACTGTTTATGCTCTTCATTTCTGCGGAGTAGTTGCGAACGGCTACGATTTGTAAAAATTAGACAGTCTCGCATTTCTTTATACAATTTATCTGCATCAGCATTACTTATGCTTTCAATTGTCTTGGGAAACTCTGTAGCGGAGCGAAAACGCGCAGACGATTGATTTTGACCAGTCATAATGTTATTAAACTAATTATGATGTTATTTCACGGCAAAACGTACTTTTAAGCACTGTAGGCTAAAAGTATTGATGAGATGTAAAAGTTGCAATCTTAAAGAACAGCAGTAAATATACGTAAATATATCATTTTTACACCATAAAAGTGTTTACTAGACGGTGGCACTGCAAGACTGTGAATAAAAAACGGCGTGGCTGATTATTGTACTGTAGCAAATTTAACCTTAAAATGTAAGTTATTCGGTAAAAGGCGATCGCCCCTTCACACCCCAAACTCTGCTAAAATCCCTTTATTCAATACAGCAACTACCATGTTTGGCAAAGGATTTGGGCAACCCCAACCCACTAAAATCGATAAGCTAGTTGAATCTGCGGTGAGCTATTGCCAAAAGCGACACCCAGAAGCATTAGACCAAATTTTTGATAATCTGCCTGTAAAGCTCAACAAACAGGTATTAGATGGTACAGTTGCCGCTTTAGAAACAGACATTGATGCCTTAAGTTGGCTGTGTGGTTACTTTGCATCCGAAATTAACCGCAGTGAGGACAACCAGAAGCCTCGCCATTCTATTGCAAAACTTAGTAAATTGCTCATTACATCGGGGATGAAACCTTTCTGTGATTTTGCCCCTTACCCTGGTTGTCGCATTGTCATACTCGATACTGATAAGTTTGAATCGCTACCAGAGGAAGTTCAAACCATAGTGCAGCAAGCTTTTAATGTAACGGAACAGTCTGGTGAAGAAGCACAACGGATAAATGATGCCTTGCTGCAAGAACTAACCGTGACCTAAGAATAGTGAATAGATGCGATCACTTCCCCAACCATGACCAACATCCACAACCTGGGCATAACTGATACTGAATACGCCCAGTTACTAGCCCAAGGCTACGACCCCAACCTAGAATACCAGTTGATAGAGCTTGGCGAAAGCTCAGAGCAAGCCAGGAAACTAGCGCGAGTAGTGGGATTGACACAAGACAAACCACCAGAGACTGACGAGGAATGGGAAGAATTTATGACAGTTTGGGAGGATTAGTTTTGAGGTAAACGATGGTCTACGACCGACCGTAGGTCATCGCACTATTGAATTAACAGATTAATCATCTGGAAACTGCCAAGATGAAATAATTTCTACATCTTTGCTACCACACTTAATACAAGTAGCATCAAATTCTGAATCCATCCATTCATAGCCGCAAGCACGGCAGTGACAGAAAATATTATTGCGGTTGGCATCTTTTATACCTTCATGCCATTGCTGTAGTTGGTCAGGATTTTGAAAAGGTAAATTATCAGACATTGTAATTACCACAAAACATTTTACTTAAACGGTTGTCCCCACCGCTCCCAATTTTCTTTGTTAAAAGGCGATCGCCACTTTTGAATCAGGCTCAACTCCAACTCTTGCCGTGCGCGTCGGGCTGTGGGTGCATCCCACCAAAACGCCGCGTTGACTGCTGTCTTCATCTCATAGCGATGATGCAGGTCTTGGTAACTAGCAATGTAATCCTTGCAGGCGTGAATCCCTTTCCATCGCTTGTTACTTTTGCAAGTTTCCCCCACGTACAAAATCAAGTCAGCCGCCGAGTCAAGGATGAAATACAAACACGCTTCCCCTGGGCTATCAGTGGGCATTCTCCAGAACGAAAGCGATCGCACCTGTAACTGCAATGGATCAATCCTGTCTGGGTCGCAGTGCTTAGGGGCTAAGTCAAACAGTGTTGCTTGCTGTACTGGCTTGGTTTCCCTCACCCGTTGCTGATGTTCTAAAATCTCCGCTTTCCACTTCAGCAGTGCATCAGCACTCATCACCAGTGTTTCTGCTCTAGGTGCTGGTGTCGGTTTAATATCTGAAAATAGGTTTAGCTGATTTACTTCCAAGGTATTACGGCTAGCTTATCAACTTGTAGATTATCCCCTAGAACTGACTTTTTGCGATAGCGCAAGCGATGACTTGTCAGTTCACTATCACCTGTGACCTGGACATCAACGACGAGGAAGGTGAAAGCTAACCCGTAGCCTTTAATAGCCCTCAACTAGCCCTTGGGTGCTTCTGCTTTCTCTTTTAATTCTTAGTTTTAGTTTAGCCTATGTCTAAAATCGTTTTTCCATTTCACTACCTAATTTACAGAAGATCGGGTGTTGACTGGTTTGTGAAAGAAAACGGGAGAGTTTTTTACAACCCCACTGACGAGCCTACGCAGTTAACCAATAGAGCCGAACAATTTGGCACAACGGATCAAAATGTAGCCATCGAATTATTCCGCATTAATGGCGGTAAGCCTGGGTATTATTTAGCAAACCTGCGAGATAAAAAATACTACTACTGCGGTCAAAAATGGGAAGATGTCAAAGCCAAGCTAAGAGAATTAGGTATTGGTAGAGATGAACCAAGTTCCTCTTGACGCAAAGAATTTTTGCTTTGAGCGTAGTTTACCGCCGTAGACATCGCTCTACACCGTCGCTAAGAAATTTACTCGTATTAATTTACTCGTATTAATTTACACAATTTCCATTTATGTTCTAAGATGACGAGGAAACGAGGAAAGCACTGGTTTATCCCCGGCTTGGGAACTCAAGAAGCGTTGACGTAACCGCCCACCATAGGTAATCGCTTGCTCTTAAACTACTTATGAAACATCACATTTGCGACTTGGAAGCGACAAGAGAATGGCTCACCCTTGAATCGATTGATTACATTGTCGAATGTTTGGAAGCTTGCAAATCACTAGAAATGGTGGCTGATTTACGGGCAATCTTCCCCAGGGCTGCGCTACGCTCGGCAAGCATTAAGGTAAGTGAGGCACAACGTCAAATGATTTGCGGCTGGTTACAGGTGTTGAATCAAGAGGAGAAAGCTGCATAGTTTTTTTCTTAGAGGAAAAGCGATCGCTTACAGATTTTTGGTTCATATTTAAGTTATTCAAATCTGAAGACTGTTGCCATCATCTACATGAATACTCAAATAAGCTCTAATTCTCTAGATATTTACTCGGTTTTAAGTCAGACTCAACGCTTGCGAGTTAGTGATGGAGAGATTAAACCCATTTTAGATGGCTGCACCAATACTTCACAGTTGCTCGTACTTATTTGGTCGCAGTTGGGAGATTTTGATAATTTAGAATATGCTTGGTGGCTGCAAAAAGAAAAAGAGAAAATTGAAGCCAGAGGCATCACAATTCGAGCTATTGGCATTGGAAACCGTAATTCAGGAATCAAGTTTTGTGAATATACCGGATTTCCTCAAGAATGGTTGTTTTTGGATGCAAAAGCAGAAATAAACGCTTTGTTAGGTCTTTATCGCGGATTATCTATACAATTTCCCATGCTATCAACTTCACAAACAGCTTGGCTGAATTTAATGCTCATGTGTGCTGGGATTGGTAGCCCAGGAACTTTGAAGGAAGTTTTTCGGGGTTATAAGGGCGACAAGAAAGCACCGCAGTTAATTGCTGATGAGGAAGTTGTGAAAGGTACGCCTTTACCACCAATCAAAGGTTCATTTTTCAAAGCGGCTGGAGGAAAAGGCTTTCAGCGTCCTTTTGAACTAGCAACCCTGCGCTTGCGAAACATGACCGAAGTTTTGAGCAACTGGAATACTTATGTACCAGATTCATCTTATTTGACACAACGGGGAGGAACTTTTCTATTTGATTCTCAAGGTAAATTAATTTACGAACATCGCGATCGCGGTATTCTGGGTTTTGCTGAAAATATGAGCAATCCCTTATCTTTTTTGTATAAATAATTCATTTACCACTGCTGCTAATCTTGCCGCGATCACCTGTGCTTTTTCAAGCGAGGAAATTTGTAGTATGCGATCGCCGATTCTTCTAATTTCCAGCCAAGAACACTTGAAATAGTTCTGATGTTTTCGCCTTGAGTGCTGAAATCGCCTCTTCTAAAGTTTCACAAGGATCTGTATTGACTAGATGAGCGTCCCCCACATCAGCACTTGACCACAGATAGCTGTGTAGTCCTACAGTTAAACATCCTTGCCATTTATCCTCATAATTAGTATCCAGTGTGATAAAAAACCGCCGTGGTATTATTAGTTCTTCGGTCTTAATTTCAAACTTTCCCCACACCGAAAAGCCAAAATACTCACCGTTTTTTTCATTGTTGTATTCCCAGTTGGTGAAGTTGGGAAAAGCAACTTTAACCCGCTCTAAAACTTGTTGGATTTCCAGTTCTTTTAATAACATTGCATTCATCCTAACTCATCCCTGTTTTAGCTCGTAGTGCAATTTTGGACGATTTGCTACTCGAATTACACCTACAAAGGCAGCACTACAGAGCCTTGAAGCTATTTTTCTACAGTTAATTAGAAATAATTCTTGAGGTGCGATCACACGGTAGCAAATTTTCATAAATTCATTTCCATACCCCTGCTTTTGTTGCTATGCCTATCTTCTGTGCTTCTTCAAAAGACAACTGGTTTGGGCATCCTACCCTTGATTTCCGCGTTTTCGCCAATCCACTTTTGAGCAATTCTTCCTGAAAGCTGATATCAGCCTCTCCCGTACCGTAAGCCATCACTTCAGCAACAGTGTATTCATCACTATCTTTTTCCACTGGGATGATCATCACCTGATTTTCAGCCGCCGCTACTAGCGATATAAGTTTTTCTTTGGCTTGGTTGTCTAATGCTGCAACAATACCGCAAAGACAAACATTCATTTGTTGACCATCTGTCTGCCGAACAGTAATAGTTTCTCCATCTAACACTTGTGTAACTATCCAACCCTCGGTCAATGCAACAGATTGCCTGTTAGCTTTGTAGACAATCA
Source organism: Anabaena sp. UHCC 0399 (assembly GCF_034931465.1). Lineage (NCBI taxonomy): Bacteria > Bacillati > Cyanobacteriota > Cyanophyceae > Nostocales > Nostocaceae > Anabaena > Anabaena sp. UHCC 0399. The sequence goes on from NZ_JAYGGZ010000038.1 coordinate 11,071, forward strand.
AAATAGCAATGATAACGACTCCAGCGATCGCACCCAAGATAATTCCTGTTCTTCCTGGTGAACTCATTAGTGGCAAATTATACAACGAGCTACAATTCTAACCGCATTTCCTACAATTCATCCTTGAGCCACTCCAACCCCGTCCGCAATGCCGCCGCCGGACTGTAGTACAGCTTCTGTTCTCCAAATATGCCCCCTGTGCGGCTGATGATGCGGAACTGCCAACATTGTCCGGGGGTGTAGAAGACAATTAGGACACTTCCATTGATGCAGAGAACTTCAGCAACTCTGATATTGGGCATGGGTTAGCCAGAGGTTGTTGCATCTGCAATTGTCTCTGATTTTTTCCTTACATACTACAAATTCTCAACATTCGTTTGAAACGCCTTGTAAATAACAGCTGCGTATGAACGCAAACACAGGGAAACAAGCCTGCGATGTGCGGACTGTTTGTATGCGATCTCTACATCAACTAACTCAATGCAAAAGTATTCGCTCACTCAATCAAGCCCAAATGTCGGTGAAATGCTTCTACAGCATTTGCCACACCATCTTCATTCCGAATCTTCTCCCCTAACTCTTGTGCTTTCAAGCGCATCAACTCATCACCCAGCACGACCTTAATCGCTGCGGCTAAAGTCTCTTCTGATACTTTCTTATACGGTATTGGTGCAGGACTTATCCCCAGCCTCATAGGTGTCTGCAAGGTCAATAAACCAGTATCCTGTCGCATACATCCAGCTAGGCCAGTCCTTTGGTCTAGGAATTATGTAGACTCGTTGAACCAAGAATCCCCTGCCTTTTCAAGCAAGTGAGCGAAAGCGTTCACGCAGAGTACTGTAGGCAAACTTGGTGATTGCTGGGGAGTCTCAAATGAGAACTAAACCCATACATTGCTTAATTACTTAATGTCAAATTATACAATCTAGCTGCACAACAGCTTATCCCGGCTGTACCCCACTAACGTACATTCATCTAACACCCCCAAGAGACTCCCGCCACATCCGCAAGGGTTAGCGGCGGGAGGATGTCAAGTTCAATTGCTACTTGAACGCGGAAGATTATTTTTTCGGCACAGAAATATTCAATGCCATTTTAACCCGTGCAAAAAGTTGAGGCAGATATTTATAGAATCGCCCATCTCGCAGAAACATTGCATCGATGGTACAGCTACCACAGTGTTCTCCAGGGGGAGAAACTGCAAGCGATAGTACAGATGCGTCTGATACACCAGCCCAGGGTAAGTGTCCGACAGGAGCTTGCAGTGAATAATTGAGTTCGGATTCATTCAGCCAGTCGCTGCTGATAAAATCGTTTTCGGTTCGAGGAAATTTGAGTTTCCAACCGACGCGATCGCGAAAGGTATTGGCGGCAGTTTCGGAATTGTTCGGATGAGATGCTATTACCTTTTGCCAAATCTTTGCTTGGACACTGAGTCCAAACCTTCCATCACTAGCTACTAACCAAGCTCGATCAATCTCTTGAATTAAATCTAGAGGTATGGTGGCAGCGTTAGGTCCAAAGAGGTCTTTTTGAGGTGATAAGAGACGGCGGGTTTCTTGATCGGCAGCACTCCAGTTTTTAGAATTGAGGAACTGCTGGAGTTTTGCTGTTGCTTTGGTTGTGGTTGTTCCACTACCAGCAGAATTTTTAGTTGTGATATGTCGCTCTAACAAATTAATGATTTGGGTTTTATTAAGTTGTCGAGCTAAGTCTAGAGCAGTCTTACCTTGCTTATCTTTGAGGTCAAACCTAGCATTTTTACTGAGAAATAGTGTTACCAATTCCGGACCAAAGAAACTTTGTTCCTCCAATACTGCTTGGTGCAGAGGTGTTCTTCCTAAATTATCTTGAACATTTAAATCTGCATTAGCCGCAACCAGTTGTCGAGCCACTTCCAGGTTGACATCATACAGAGGGGTTTTACCTTCAGCATCTTGCAAATTAACTTTTGCTTTTCGATCCAGCAGCAGTTTAATCAAAGAAGGTTGGAAACGATGCACATGGAGAGGAGTTTGTCCCTGAGCATTGCGGAGATTAACATCAACTCCCCGATCGAGTAGGAGTTGTAGTACTGTGGGGTTAATATCCTGAGAGTGAATTACAGCCCCTTGACGATTTTGGATAGTTAGATCCGCGCCTGCTTCGATTAGTTTCTTGGCGATTTCTAGATGAGATGCTCCGTAGTGCAGTGGTGTCCAGTTTTGATTGCTACGGGCATTTATATCCGCACCACTGCGAATCAATAGCTCGGTAATATCTGCTTTTCCTGAATTGGGAACAAGATGTAGCGGTGTCATTTGCTCCTGATTTCTAGCATTAACCTTAGCACCCCCATCTATCAAAAGTTTGATTACAGCAGCCGTTTTTTCACCAAAAACATTATGGAGTGGGGTAGTACCACTTTGGTTGCGGACATTGACCTTTGCTCCTCTACTCAGAAGTAATCGCGCATTTTTCTCAGATTTTCCTAAATAATGTAGGGGAGTATCTCCTTTCCCATCCTTGGCATTTACATTTACCCCAGTTTGGATTAAACGCTCAGCCAGTGATTCGTCTGTGGATAGTAAAAAGTTGAGCGGTAGCAACTTTTCACCAAAGATATCGCAGGGTTGATTCAGATTACCTCCTTCGGCGATCGCCTTACCTAAAGCTACTGATAAATCGGGAGCAGCACCGAAGGGACTAAATTTTTCCGATAATACTTTGCAAAAAGGAGAGATGGAATTAGAGGTTTTCTTTGGTATCTTAGATTCAACAGCAAATGGTATCATTACCATTGTTCCCAAAGCAGTAAGGGAAATCAGAAAAATTGTCTTGAAGAGATAACGAGATGATTTGTAGTTAATTTTCGTCATTATGATGTGATTTCCTTATTTCCTATAAAAGATTTATAAATTATTAATGCAGCTATTCCCCAAATATTCCCCAAACTCCGATTGTGAGAAAAACAGAGAACGCAAATCGGACATTATCAAAAGATTCGATGCAACTTTCTGTAATCTCTCCATTTTGATAATATCGAAGTAAATATCAACATTGCGATAGAAATTACTTTTATATTTTTACTCATACAAAGTATTAATAGAGCAAAGCGAATTACATAATGGATAAGACTCTTAGTTTAATAATTTAGTTGCTGACTTATAAATATTCGTGTCTGCCATGTGATAAGCCCAGTTTGTTAGCGGGGTGTAGATGATTACATCAGTTCCTTGGCAAGCTTCCCAGCCCGACTCTAATTGTTGATTAAATAGCTCTTCGCTCACCAAAGGAATTAGAGTTTTTAACTGGTATAGCAAAAATCACTCATGTTCAGTCGATGGCAAAAATTTTACCCAAGTCCAAAATTTAGAAATTCCTGAAACTAGTTTAATTGTGTATCTGAAAAAGTTTGGGCAAGTGAAAGTATTTCGGAGAAGTTTCAAAAACGAAGCCTCAAGATATTACATCATGTATATACCTGACAAAGATGCACTACTTTTAATTTGTGGCATTGCTGCATTACTTCTGCGTCCTCCACTCAATCTTGTACTCTCGTTCCACCGCCCCCAGCAGTTTCGCCTGCAACGATGACAGATAAGGCTTCGCTTGCTTCCCCAACCCTTGCAACAGCCAATCTACTGCGGGGTCACGTCCGCCCACTTCATACAACCGCCGCAGCCGCATACATAACTGCTCCATGAATTTGCAATCTTCTTCCAGTAATTCCAGGGACTTCAGATGTTCTACTTTTGCTGTGTAATCACCATCCCCACACTGTATAGTACAACTGTATTCTCCAACGTGAGTCACCACACCCCAACAGCCGCTTTTCCCCCGCAACTCTGGATTATCTTTGGGCTGAAGTATGCAGATTTCTCCCACTCGGTAGGGATTGGGGACTTTAGTTTTCTCTCGGATTCTGTCTACAACATCCTTGACTACCCGACCTGAAGGAACTTTCCCGCCAGCTTGGTCTACTGCCTGCTCCCAAACGCTGGCTTGCTTATTCGGTTCTAACTCGGCTTTAGCTAACGGGCGTAATTGACGTTCATTGGTCGGCATTGGAATTTGCCGACCAATGGTCGGCAAAAATTTCTGAATATTTTCATATACCTCAGTAGCCGAAATCTTCAAGTACGCCGCATCACGACTATATCCAAATCTGTCTTTGCAATATTCCTCAAATGTTCGGTGTGTGGAACGGTACAATCTGCGATCGCGTAACTCCATCAACGCCTTCCCCGCCTCATAGAATGCCCTTTCGACTTTTCGCTCCAAGTGCAGGCGATCGCTTTCTTCTTCGGTGGTCAACTCTGGTACTTCGACCGCCGCCACATCAATAGTGACTGATTGCAGATTATCCTTTGTCGGTTTTGGCTGCTTACGAGATGGAGGTTTGTTCATTGTTCCACCTCTTGCGTAAAGGTGGTTGAACCAGTATTTAGTTGTATGATCATGGCAAGTAATCTTATTTTACCTACTCCCCATCCTTTTACTGAGGTTGGGGTTTTTATTCTGTTTCTATCTTTGCATTTATGAGTGTTTGCAGATTTACTCGACCGAACAAATTATCTTGTTTTCACCACTTGTTAAATTCGCTCCAATCCAACACTATAAATGGGTCATTAAACCAATTCGCAATGGACTAACGTCCCGCTACGCTAACGCAATGGGCTAACGCCCCGCTCCGCTAACGCAATTACGTTTTGTGACGGGGATTTAACTGAGGCATGAAAACGCCCCGCCTATAGAGGCAGAGGGGACTTAAACCCCCAAAGGTCATTAACTTAATTGCAATCCAACGTTTCATTTGCCATTTGTAAAAATTATTAAAATCTCTTTCAATATGAAACCCACCAAAAAACCTGAACTTCTCACTCTCAAAAAAGCCATCCCCCCACAGCCACCACAAGAACTAATTGAGGATATCAATCCTTCACAACCAATCGTTGATCTAGAGCAATCTGTAGATACAGAAGGCCCAGCCACAGAATATCTGCAAAACTATACTCCAGTGCAAGACTACCCCACACTCCCATCTGCGGGTAACTCCGGCTGGCAAGCTTCCGATATTTGGCGCGAGCTTCGTGTTGATAGCTTCTGCGATTAATTGCTTCAAGTTGGATAGTTTTCGATAACCGCAAATCAATGGATGGTTTTTTTTGCAGTGCAATACTTCTGTGGGGAGCAATGTCTGCTGTGCAAGCCCGACTGTTGAGGTATCGCCTGGGTCTTGCTTGGGGCTGGTGGACTGTTGCTAATATGTTGGCTTTTACTGTCGGTTTCTTCTTCGCTGCTTTGGTAACTTTCTCTGTCCTGTTGTCCTTCAGTTGGGATCTTCTCAAAACCAAAGATATCGCTATTCTACTCGGTCTTTTCACCATCATCTTAGCTGGTTTCGCTGTTCTCACTCAATGGTTGTTACTCAAAAGACAAGGTATTAATTGATTGATTAAATAATTCGCTATTTGCTACTTTTCGCAATTGTCTATCAAAAGATTTATCTTCAGCACCTACTTACATCATAAAATTGTCAATCACGCAACTATCTTTTTGTTGATTTTCCTGAATTTTGGGCTGCACCAAATATTTTTGGGCAAAAAGTTTTAACTATCTTTCTGAATCGCTTTCTGATAATATGTCTCACTAGTTTTAGCAAATAGAATTCAGAATTTAGGAGTCAGAATAAATTGCCGAAATATCTTCTTTACATCCAGATGCTTTTCCATAGGCAATATTATCACCGCTAATAGCTCGATAAATCATGTAGCTTTAGTTTATAAAATTCTTTTTGTTTATGTCTTCTGTGCCTATAGGAATCATATTGAATTTCTGAAAAACTAAATTGGCTAAAAGCTCACCATGCAAAGGTTTGTTATTCAGTATCTTTAGTAAAATTCAAGTATGATTCCTATATGTTATTATTCTTATGTAATAAGTTATATGTTAGCTAGAATATTTTTTTTACCAATTGATTAATTATTATTAAATTTTCATCTCTATGACACAGACTAATTTATTATTATCACCTGGGTATACTTTTAGAAAAGCCAAGCCCCGTGATATTTGGTTGATTGTATTTTTAATTTTTAAAGCTCGACTCGACCCAACACAGATGAACTGGCAGCAATTTTTAGTAATTGAATATCATGGTCATTTAGTAGCATTTGGACAACTACGGAATTATCCCCTTGCACAAGAGTTAGGCAGTTTATATGTAGCACCATATTTTAGAAATCAAGGACTAGGAACTTTTTTAATCAAAAAATTAATAACTCAAGCTAATCGACCTCTTTATCTAAAATGCTTAACAAAAGAACTAATGATTTTTTATCTAAAAAGATGTTTTACAATAGTTGATTATGATGATTTACCAGATTCACTTAAATCCAAGTTTTTTTTATCCCAATTAAGGCAAAAAATTTTTAAGAACTTTGTAGTTTTTATGAAATATAAAATTTAACTACACTACACTAAATACAATAACTTCGATGATGAAGTACAGATATTATCGCTTGTTGAAAATTACTGCTATTGTTTTAGCCTACAATATATCTACTATTTTTCCATCTCAATCTCAAATTATTCCAGACACCACATTACCTAATAATACCCAGATAAAATTAGATAATAATTCTATTTTTATAGAAAATGGAACTAAAAGTGGAGGGAATTTATTTCATAGTTTTAAAGAGTTTTCTGTCTCTAATGGGATATCTGCTTATTTTAACAATTCATCAGATGTTCAAAATATTATAAGCCGAGTCACTGGTAATTCCGTTTCTAGTATTGATGGACTGATTCATGCTAACGGTTCAGCAAATCTATTTTTAATCAATCCTAATGGAGTTGTTTTTGGTCAAAATGCCCAGCTAAATATTGGTGGTTCATTCATTGGCAGTACTGCAAACAGCATCAAATTTGCGGATGGCTTTGAGTTCATAGTTAGTAAACCCCAAGTTCCACCGATACTTACTATCAGCACACCTATCGGACTACAATTTAGGAGCAACCCTCAAGCAATCCGTGTCGAAGGAATAGGACACAACTTGATTGGTTCACCATTCTCTCCCGCAATCGGACGGAGTAACTTAATAGGTTTGCGAGTCCTGCCAACCAGGACAATAGCATTGGTTGGGGGGAATATAATTTCAAACGGCGGCATGATAGTAGCTGAAGGTGGACGGGTTGAACTAGGCAGCGTGGGAAATAATAGTTTTGTCAACCTAGTACAAACTTCCTCCGGCTGGAATTTATCTTATGACAATACAACTTCTTTTCAGGACATTCAACTATCAAAACGCTCTCTAGTTGATGCTAGTGGCCTTGATAGCGGTTCCGTACAAGTACAAGGGCGAAATATCAGACTTAATGATGGTTCTGTAATTTTAATTCAAAACCAAGGATTAACAACAGGAGGCAAAATAGGCATAAATGCCTCTAACTCTTTAGACATAAGTGGTACTGATCCAATTGCTAGGATTGCTGGTAGCTTACGGAATGAAACTTTAGGATTTGGTAAAGCTGGAGACATAATAATATCAACTCAAAGGCTAACCCTTCAAGATGGAGGGCAGATAAATTCTTTGACTTTTAGCCCTGCCAAAAGCGGCGACGTAATCGTGAATGCTTCTGATTCCGTGAATGTAGTCGGGTTTTCACCTCGCAATCCTGCTATTTCTAGCCTGATTAGTGCTGGAACATTTAGCTCAGGTGATTCTGGCAGCATTCTGATTTCAACGCCACAACTGATTGCTACAAATGGTGGTTCAATAGGAGTTCCAACATTAGGCTTTGGTAGAGGAGGAAATTTGACAATCAATGCAACTGACTTCGTAATGATAGAAGGGTATGCACCATATACATTTCAGTCAAGCGTTCTATCTGCTACATCCACTAATACAGGTAATGCAGGTGATTTAACAATTAATACATCAAAATTGATAGTACGAGATGGTGCTAAAATTGACTCTTCTACTATTGCAAGCGGTCATGGTGGAAGTATTACTATCAATGCTTCCAATTCCGTAGACATAGAAGGCACAACACCTAATTCTCCAAACTCTACCTCAGTAACTTCTTCTGCTAATATTGAGTCTCAAGTTGTACAAAATTTTTTAAACCTGGCCCCCATTCCTTCAGGAAACTCAGGAGACATTGCTATTAGTACTCCTGTTTTAAACATTACGGGTAATGCTCTAGTCTCCGTCCGAAACCAAGGCACGGGAAACGCTGGAACTATCAACATCACTGCAAACAGAATTAACGTTGCTAATGATGGAAGTATCACCGCAGCCACCAAATCAGGTGAAGGGGGGAATCTTTTTGTTAACACCCAAAATCTACTATTAGATAACAGCACCATCACTACAACCGCCAGTGGCAACGGCAACGGCGGCAACATCAATATCAACGCCAGTGTGATCGCTGCCTCCAACAACAGCAGTATTACAGCTAATGCCTTTGAAGGACGTGGCGGCAATATTCAAATCAACACCAAAGGACTTTTTCTATCCCCTGACAGCCAAATTACAGCCAGTTCAGAGAGAGGAATTAATGGCACAGTGCAAATCAATGCAGATACTTCTTTAAATGACGTTACAGCCAAACCAGAAATAGTCTTACAAACACCTGAGATTACCTCAATTTGTCAGGGAAGGTCGAGTGGAAACAGTGAATTCGTTATCACTGGCACTGGTGGTTTAGCACCCAATCCAGAAAATTTACCAGATACTCAATCAACATGGCAGAGAAACTCTCACGATAAAAGTTCACAATTCACAACATCACCTGATACTACAGAAATTGTAGAAGCCCAAGGATGGGTCAAAAACCCTGATGGCTCAGTCACTCTCACCGCCCAAGCCAATATAGTTAACCCTGATGCAACTCAATCTGCTAACTCTTGTGACTCTGACACAAACAACACAGGCTAATGATTAAAAATCGATATCTACGGAAATATCTGCTCATAGGCATTACTAGTTTTTTGATAGTTATCAGTCAGCCATTCGTCTTACTAGCCCAAGCTAATAATAACCAACTACAACAAGCAGAACTATTAATTCAAAGAGGACAAGAACAATTAAATCAAGGACAAGCATCTGAAGCATTGCAAAGTTGGCAACAAGCGACACAAATTTATCGTCAACTAAAAGATGATGAAGGAATTACAGGCAGTCTCATTAATCAAAGTGTTGCATTACAATCTTTAGGTTTATCTCCTCGTGCCTGCAATATTCTGGTAGAAGCTTTAAAATTAAACTCTGCAATCTGTGATACATCCTCAAGACAAGCTACTGAAGAACCACAACTGCTAGCCATTTTTGAAAAACAAACACCTTCATCTGTAAATCTGTTAGGATTGCAGAATTTAGGGAATATTTTACGTAGATTAGGAAAACTTTCGGAATCAGAAAAAGTTCTACAAACCACTCTACTGCTATCTAAACAAACATCTAACTTTGACAACAGTTCAGTTTTATTAAGTTTAGGTAATACAAAATCTGCTTTTTATAAACAATTGAAAGATAAGTATGTTCAAATAGAAGAACCAGCTTTTCAAAAAACTATATTTAATGTAATTGAACAAAAAGCCTTAGAAGCAACTGACATATATCAGCAAATTATTCATACTGAACATACATCTACTAGCGTAAAATTACAATCTCTACTTCAAAACTTAAATTTACTTTTAGACTTTAGTAAACGGTCAAACAATAATCAATATGAAAATCAAATTAAAGCCATTGTAAGTATTTTATCAAACAACCCTTCATTTTTTGATAAAATATCAGCTAGTGAATCTATTTATGCTCGTCTAAATTTTGCTAATAGCCTGAATAAAATTCCCGACAAGAATTTACATTTATTAGCTATTAAATATGCGTCAAATGCTTTGAAAACAGCTAATTATCTCAAAAATAAGAGATTAATTTCATATAGTTTAGGAACACTAGGCAAATTAAAACCAGAACAAGCCGAGACTTACTTCCTACAAGCACTAAGTTTAGCCCAATCTATTCAAGATGGGAATATTGCTTACCAATGGCAACAACAACTAGGTAATCTATACAAGCAACAAGGAGATTACAGTAAAGCCATTAAATACTACGGTGCAGCAGTCGAAAATTGGAGCAATATTCGAGATAATCTTTTATTAAGTAATGTAGACTTGCAGTTTTCTTTTTATGAAAATATAGAACCTGTGTATCGAGATTATCTTTGGTTGCTCTTGGCTAGTCCTAATCCTAACTTGAAAACGGTAGTTCAAACCTATGAAAAACTGCAATTAGCCGAACTAGAGAACTATCTTGGCTGTGGTAAACTTGACTTTATTTCTGTAAGTAATCTGAAAAACTTACCCAATAAGCCAGCAATCATTAATATTATCGATTTAGGTGATCACATAGAAGTAATTATGCAATCATCTGACGATTCTCTACATCGTCACTCTGTAGATAGCAAAACCATCAGAAATGATGTTCAAAGTTTTTTAGAGAGTTTGCAAGCTCAGAACTTGGCTGCTACAAAAGAGCCTGCTATTCTCTCTTATTCCCAAACTCTCTATCAGCAACTTATTGCACCTATCAAGAAATATCTTCCATCTTCTGGAACACTGCTTTTTACCCTTGATAAATCCTTTCAAAGTATTCCTATGGGTTTGCTGCATGATGGCAAAGATTATTTAATCCAGCATTACAGTATTGCGACAACACCTGGTTCTCAAATCCGTCCCCCTCGACCCTTAACTCAAGAACAATTCAAAGCCTTAATTGCTGGACTATCTAAAACTAGCCCCAGTTTTAATGCGCCTAATGCACCACAAGATTTAAAACCTTTACCTGAAGTTGTCAAAGAAGCATTCGATGTCAAACAACAAACCAGGGAATCCACCAACTTACTCAATGAGGATTTTACAAGTTTTAGATTTCGACAAGAGTTAAAAGCTGCTAAATTTCCCATTGTTCATGTTACTACCCACGGTCAATTTAGTTCTGACCCTGAACGCACGGTACTCTTAGCTTGGGATAGACCTATTAATATTCGAGAATTTGATGGTTGGCTGAAGGTACAAAATAATCAAGACCCTATTGAATTGTTGGTTTTAAGTGCTTGCCAAACTGCTAAAGGTAACAAACGCTCTACCTTGGGTATTGCTGGAGTTGCTGCACAAGCTGGCGCACGTACTACCGTTGCTAGCTTATGGTTAGTTGATGCAGAATCTACATCTATGCTTGTCGAAGAATTCTACAAAGGTCTCAACAACAACCTTACTAAAGCAGAAGCTCTCCGACAAGCACAATTGAGCTTACTATCAAATCCTCAGTACCAACATCCTTATTACTGGGCAGGATTTATTCTTGTTGGTAGTTGGCTTTGAGATAGCGCAAGCAAACGTTCCTGAGCCAGTGTTACTTCTTCCAAGTTCTTTTGAAATCTAGCTAGTTGAAGTGCTTTTATATATGCACTCTTTGCCTTTTCGGGCAACCATGCTTCTATATAGCGATCTCCTAATATTCTATACACACTAGGATTAAAACTACCTGCTGCCACTCGTTCCTCCAACATCTCAATTGTTTTGTTGAGGATGTCTTCAGACATATAAACTGCATCTAAATCAAGATAGGCTGCTTCGTCAGCCGACAATCCTAATTTCTTAATTTGTTCAACTGCCTGATTTATTTGTGTTACTTTTTCTTCACGTAATAAATGCACGACTAAACTATCATAACTGATCGGCTCTTTGCCTTTGTTTGCCATCACCACAATTCTAATCGCCGTACCATATAATAATTCTGGTTGATCTTCAGGGTAGGCTAATGTTAATGTTGTGCCTTCTAACTCTTTCTCCCAACGCATATCTCCATTCTTCACTTGCACTGAGTAGCTAGTCGCTCCTGCCACAGCCGACCACGATATTAAAGGCCTATTCTCTATCAATATATTGCCATAAGGTTGAATGATACTTGGTACGTTATCATCTTCTCCTGGCCCCTTGCGATTTGGGCAGTCTTGTCGGTTTATTGGTGTACATCTTCGCCTCGTGCTAGTTTCTGGCAAAGTACAAATTGATGCTGCTTTGTACAATCCCGACTGAAGGTTGATAAATTTTTGGTTAGAGTAACATATTACTAGTGCATTATCATTAACTTCAATTTCATCTGCTTCGCAAATTTGTCTACTTTTAAGAGATTTGATTACCCGCCCTATTGGTTTGATACAACTACCACTTGCTATTAGTGATTGAGCTTCTAACCCCCATACAATGCTTTCACATAGAAACGGTACTAACAACCCTACTAACATTATTGGGAGACTTACAAGCTTTTTTATCATTGGTACTTAATTTTCAATATTTATAACAAAATCCTATCATTTTCGGGACTTTTGCAGTTTAATTCTTTCTAATACTTCCGTTCTCCACTTAAATACTTCTGGCAGTTCTGATTTGGTCAATAAACAAACCTCCCATCTAACCCAAGCCTGATCAAACTCGCCTAAAGCTTCTTGTGTCTTAGCAAGTAAACAATAAGTATCAGTTCTTTGAAAGTCTAGTTTTTGTGCTTTCTCTAAATATTCTTTGGCTTTCTTATATTTCTTCTGCTCAAACTTAGCCCATCCTATACTCTTATATAAAGCTCCCTTTAACTCAGGCTCTTTGGCTTTTGTCAATCCAAGCCTTGCCGTTTCTATAGCCGCATCATATTCCCCTTGTATATTTTTGATTCTCGCTAAATTGCTGACAGCATCTAGAGCTAATTCACTATTTTGTATAGCTAATCTATATTGCTTTTCTGCTAAATCGTATTTACCTAAATCATCATAAAAGTTTCCTAAGCCATAATGAGCCTCCCAGCTATTAGGTTTTAATTTGAATACTGCTGCATAACTCTTATCAACACACTGGAAGTCTCGTAATCCTTGACATACTAATCCTAAATTATTGTATGCAACATCATTTTGGGGATTATATTTAATAGCTAGTTCATAATATTTTTTGGCATTTTCAAGAGAAATATTCCGTCGATCTGCCTGTTCAAAGTAAAAATCAGATACTAATTTTGCTACATCAGGTTTGATACTAACTGCTTGACGAAATTTCTTTTGGGCATCATCAAATCGATTTTCTTGTTGAGCTTTCTTGCCTTCATTCAGTAGATAATCTATTCTGACGGGAATTAACGCATTATATATACCTAAAATAGTTAAGCAAAATACAGCCGCCGCACTAATTTTAAATAACTGCGAGTTAATTATTCGATTGATTTTAGAACGCAAAGGCAAAGTTTCTAGTCTTTGCAAAATAATTTGAGTAGTTGCTGGACGATTCCCTGGGAAGGAAGCCATCAATTCATCGAGAAAATCAGCAAAGGGTTTGTCAATCTGCGGTGCTGCTTTTCTCCAAATTAAGTGTCCTTTTTTATCGATAGGTAATTGAATTAAAGGTTTCCCTGTAATCAAATATACAAATGTTCTTCCTAAAGCATAAAAATCTGATTGTGGTAATGCCTTGCCATTGATTTGCTCTAATGGAGTATAACCAGGTGAAACAACAGCCGTAATTTCATAATTTTCTATGCTAGTGCTAGTTTCACCACTGACACCCAATTTGGCTAAATAAGTATCAGTAATTCTTCGTGCCGCTCCAAAATCAACCAATGCCATTCGTCCATCTGGTTGAACAATAATATTAGCTGGTTTGATATCTCTATGGAAAAACTCTTTTTGGTGTACTACATCAAGAATTTCCACTAACTGTTTCAGCCACTTAATTGCTAAAGATTGAGAAATACGCCCATTTGACTGTATCCATTTTTGCAAGTTTTCTCCCTCAATTTTATCCATCACCAAGCATCGCAATTTTAGTGGGCTATTATTGGGAATAAAAGTAAAAAAATCATCTATTGTACTTTTTGGGATACACGGGTGATTTATAAGCCTCAAAGTTTGGGACTCTCTCTCGAACAATTCCACATTCTTAGCATTTCCCCATTTAAGAACCTTCATAATTCTTCTTCTGCTCACTGTATCCCACCTAGTCCCAGCATCGTGTACTTCAAAAACTTCAATGCGTACATAGGGATTTTCTGTCAGTTCTCTCAACGGCTGAATTAACCGAATTCGTCCATTGATCAGCAAAGGAGTACCACAAGCCAGACAATTTTCTACATCATCTAGATTTTCTCTAGCTTCACACAGTGGGTTGATACAGTATTTCACATCCAATCTCAAGTTTTTTTGTATAAATAAATACTATTTTATGAATTCGGTTACGATAGCAAAATATTTTCAGTGACTTTACTGTTGTAGTAGCTAAAAGGTCACACATGATGTATTATTATGAGGTCTGAGATACACTCTAGCATCACTAACTGGCAATTTATGGCTTATAGTGCTTCTTTACAATCGGATTCATCTTTTGCTAAAGCACGGTCAGATATCCATGCAGAGAGTAAAAATTTACAAAAAGTAACTTTAGAGGAAGCTTTAGATGTTTTGAATGACTTAGTTTACAAAGCACGAACGAAGTTCCTGTCTGAGCCAGAAATTGTTGTGATTAGAGGGGCTTGGCATGACCTGACTTATGAAGAAATGTCTGAAAACTCAGCCTATAAACAAAATTATTTGCACCGTAGAGTAGCAATCACATTATTTGAATTACTAACAGAAATTATTGGTAATGGCGAACAAGTATGCAAACGAAATTTGCGAACTTGTATACAAACTTTTATGACTCAGGATTTAATCAAGGGGAGTAAAGTACCTGATGTTTCTCGGTTTTATGGTCGAACAAAAGAAATCACCCACTTAAAACAAATAATTGCAACACAGCAATACAACTGTATATCACTGGTAGGAGTTGCAGGCATTGGTAAAAGCTCATTAGCAGCAAAATTAATCACGGATATTAGTACAGACAAGAATTTTAATTTTGATTATTTAATCTGGAAATCAGTGGCTCATGCACCAATAGTTGACGATTTGATAGCCGAATTATTGGAAGTTCTTGACCCTCATTTTACGCAGCCACATTACACTCAAGCAAAAATTACTTTATTGCTCAAGTTTCTCAAAGAAAAACGCTGTCTAATAGTTTTAGATGAATTTGAAATCTTACCTCATAATCCACAACTCAAATTAGAATCTTTAATTTTTATCAGACGTTTAGTAGAAGAAAATCACCAAAGCTGTATTATATTAACTAACCGAGTTTTATTCGATGAATTTGCGGAATTAGTCAACACTGAACGACCTTTTACATTTATAAAACTCAAAGGTTTAGATACAGATGCAGCCATGAAGTTTTTAGCTCAAAAAGGAATCACCGATCCCAGAAGATGTAATCAATTAATTCAAACTTATCGTGGTAATCCTGCTGAGTTAAATGATGTGGCTAATCGTATTCATAATATGTTTGGTAGTACAGAAATATTTTTTGAAGCTCCAACTACCCTTGTCAGCCAAAAGCTTGAAAGTATACTTAACGAAATAGTGGGAACTACGTTAGATGATATCCATAAGCAGATTATGGTTTACTTGGCAGAAAAAACAGTTGAAGGAACAGGAAAAATTACGATTAGTAAAATATTAAAAGATTTTGAAATTATACATAAAACATCTATTTCTACTTTAGACATAGTAAAAACATTAGAATTTTTGGAAAGAATGTCATTAATTGAAAGTGACAAAAACCTAATTTCTAAAGAGATTTGCTTTACACTTCAACCTGTTATCAAAAAATATGTTCTTACAGACAAGTTAGGTCTGCTGCATAATCTCAACTCTTCAAATTTAAAATTTGCATCGTAACAGAGGTAATTATGATTATAGGTAACCCAGACTTTCAACGGATAGCAGCAATCACACTGAACATGGGTTCGTCTTAGGTAAACCCAACATACAAGTTTTCGAGCGCAACCCCAGGGCAGAAACGACAACTAAGCCCCTGTCAGCTTGAGAAAGAACAACTATATGGAGGTAACGAAAGTACATAATCAGAATTTTGCTAGATGCGAAAAGACGCGAATTTTTGTAAGATAAGGCTGACCAATACACAAAAATGTAGGCAAAACGCACTAAGGAGGAACGCTTTGCCCAAAGTTGAAACAATTGAATAAGATCAGAGCGGGGTTAATCTACCAATGACGAAGATAGCGGCTGATAGTTTGGCGACTGGAAACCACTAACTTGTCTAAGATACCCACACTACTTCTCCTATTATACGAGAAGCCTCACGAATGTACAAATTTTGTGTGGCAGTTTTAGCTGTCAAAATTTTAAAGATTTTGTCAAGTTAAGTTTGATGAAGAAAAAACCCTGAATTTTGTAGCAAAAAACAGTAGTAGTGTAAATAACCCCCTCTGAAGCTGGAAAACCAAGTTATCAGAGGAATCTACTGTGTTAAATAACCAATGCCCTAAACAAAGGGGCTTTGGGGATCAAGTGTTTTCAAAAGACATTCCTGAATACCCCAACAATCTGACGGCAGCAGAGTATCATGAGCTAGCCGTAGGAAGTGCGATTCATCCCTCGCTCATCGAACGTAACTTCTTGCATATTGAAGGTGAGTCAGTTTACGAGTATCTATTCATCTCTCCAGCCATCCCCCGAAAAAATGCCGGTCGAGTCACAGACGGGTTTTTGAGAGCATACCAATATCTCACCACCGGGGGGATGTGGATATCGGGACTAGACCCCATAAACAACTGGCGACCAATGGAGTGGGGAAGACTCAAACCCACCAATCCCCGGCTCGATTGGGAAAAAGGTAAGCCCGTTAAGTACGAGTCCCCACCCAAAACTCCAAACCGAGTCACGTACTTTGATATCTCCGACTATGTTTGGGACAAGGTAGCCAAACGCTATAACATTAAGCGATATCATTCATCCCTCTCCCAGCGATTACAAGATAAACTCCACGCACTGATATTCTGGGAATGGGTAATAAGACACCCCGAAATCCCGATTATACTTTGCGAAGGTGAGAAGAAAGCGGCCTGTTTACTGAGTTTGGGATTTGTAGCTCTAGCGCTACCTGGAATTTGGAACGGGCGAGTGGGGAAACAGGATTTTGATGAGAGACTACATCCAGACTTAATACCGCTAGCGCAACCGGGGCGGAAATTCCAAATTCTCTTTGACTACGAGACAAAACTAAAAACTCGCTGGTCAGTTTTTCAAGCTACAGTTCGCACAGGCAAAGCGATTGAACAAGAAGATTGCATCTGTGAGGTAGCATTACTGCCGGGAACAGAGAAAGGCGTGGATGATTTCGTCGTCGCACGAGGAGATCAGGCCAACGAATTACTAACAGCGATCGCCAACGATGCCTTATCACTGAAAGACTACCAACAATCCTTCCTCATCAAGCACCGGGGGCTAAGAAAGTATAAACCAGATATCATAGTCGATGTTCAATATTTGACTCAAGCACTGAAAGTCAAAGAAGAAGAAATTAAGGAGGCAGGGGAGCAGGGGAGAGGACTTATACAAGAATTGCCCCTGAGTAGCCCCTCTGCCCCTCTGCTCCTAAATAGCTCCCTACCTGATCCCCTAGTGGAATGGTGTCAACTCCTTACTGAGCAATCTGAAACCAAACAATCTGAGAAAAGATACAGGCGTAAAAAGCCCCATAATCAAGAACCCAAATATTTCGTATTTCCCCGTACTGGTTTAATTGTACTAATCAGCGACATGGGAACTGGTAAGACCGAACTCATGCGCTGGTGGCGTGACGCTCATCCTGACCAAAGATTTCTCAACAACGGACATCGTGTTAACTTGCTCAAGAATTTAGCCGAACGTCTCAAAACCGAGATGTATTCTGATTTGGGTTACACAGGGATGGCCAAAGCGATCGCATTAAGTATCACCATCGATAGTTTACATAAGCTCAACACCCAGGCATTAACTTACGGCTGCATATTTATAGATGAGGCTTGCCAATATCTCACGCACCTATTACTCAGTAACACCTGCAAAGAACATCGTGCCGCCATTTTGGAAGTATTACAATATATTGTCTACAATGCCCCAATGGTCGTGATTGCCGATGCTCACATGGATGATGTCACCATCGACTTCTTCCGCGCCATGCGTCCCGAAGGTGAACAACCGGTGATTATCAAGAACGAGTGGAAGAACGGAGATCGCACTATTTACTGGTATGAAGGTCAGGATTCATCAGCATTGGTTGCTCAGATTTCAGCTGCATTGATGATGGGGCAGAAAATCATGGTTGTCTCCGACTCCAAAAGATTTATTAAGAAACTTGAAAAGATGTTTAGTGTCCGCGTTGAAGAAGCTGCGCCGGGAAACCCACAATCTCAAACGCCTACACCCCTACGAATTTGGTCAATTCATTCCGATAATTCTGGTAGTGAAGAAAACGTAGCGTTTATCAAAGACATTACCAACGCCGTTAAGAATATAGATGCTTTGTTCACCTCTCCTTCCTTGGGAACTGGCGTAGACATTCCCGAATACCATTTCGATTTAGTGTTTGGTGTATTTCACGGAGTTTCACAAACAGCTACCGAATGCGCTCAACAGCTGTGGCGTTATCGTCCGAAAGTACCCATTCATGTTTGGGTGGCCTCAAAACCACCCTTTGGATACCTTGATACCAACCCCACTAAAATCAAAGAAAGATTACTCCAAACCAACGAAATCACCGCTTTTTTACTGCGGATTGACAGGGAGACTGGAAAGCGGGGTGCTGAAAAAGAATGGGCAATGGATGCTTACTGTCAAATTAAAGCGGCACGTCACCAATCCCTGAATAATCTCCGGGCTGACCTGAGATCGCTGTTGTCAGAAATGGGCAATCATATTGTACCAGTGGGTGACGAGAATGATACTTTGGCTTGGGACGCATTGAAACAAGCGGCAGATGCTCTAGACACTGCTCATCATTATGCCGTCGCCAAAGCTAACAATATCTCCAAAAGTGAATATCGCGCAAGGCAAAGCAAAGATTACCTTTCACCCGAAGAAATTGTGGAGTGTGAAAAATTCCGTATTCATGATGCTTACGGTATGGAAGTTACCCCAGAACTGGTTGAGAAAGATGACGGTGGGAGGTTAATTGCAGCGATCGCATCACTCGAAGCCATCTTAGGAGAACCATCTGAAACAATTGTGGACTCCAATACTGGTAAACAGTACCCCGTTCCCCCAGCATTTGTCACCAGCAAAGACCGCGCGGAAAGAGACAAACTACCGTTTTGTATGGACTGGGGGAATTATTCTGCCAAGTGGCTAGCTCGTTTTAACCTGGGGCTGCATCACATCTTACAAAGATTAGTCGCCGGGGAGGACATTACAGCTTCTGACCCGCATCTATATAATATGACGGCGATCGCAGTTGATTGCGCTGCCCACATCAAAGCAATTCTTGGGTTTACTATCCCACCCGATTGTCAACCCATTTGGTTACTGGCTACCCTGCTCGAACAATTGGGACTGAAGCTAACTTATCGTAAGCAAGGCAAGCGTGGAATGCAGGTGAAAATTTTCTCGCTCTCAAAGGCAGAATTGGAATTTGCCCGAAAAGTCATCGCCCACCGTCAACAACAACGTAACTCTTACGCCCAAATGCAGTCCCACTCTAGCGTTGATGCTGTTTCACCCCCCGTATTCACCCCCCCCCATAATGGGATAGGGAACTCCCATTGTGAGGGGGTGGATACTACGCCTCTTGAAGAGGACAAGGAGCAGGGTGCAGGGGGCAAGGGAGAAATTTCTTCTCCTCTTCTCCCTGCCCCCTGCCCCTCTGCCTCCCCTACGCCTGATTTGGTGGCTAATTGCGTGAAAATGCTTCGTTCTGGGATTGCCAAAGGAGTCTCAGCAATCAAAGATATCCTCAAGCGATGGTCTACTGATTTGCGGTGGCAGACTGTTTTGGAATTGGAAGCGATCGCACTGGATGAATTGCGTACACTTGAGCAATCTGTGCCTGATTTTTATCAATGGCTATCTGAGGACGTGCTGCCGATGGAGGGGTAAGTGCAAAATCGCTGGTCATCCTTAGAGTCTTTAATGGTTAATCTTTCTATCTAGATCAGGAAAGGTATATTTCCTGATCTATCACTCCGCCCTAGACTTCGTATTATTACGCTCTAGGGAGGACAATTCGCTACTGACAGTTTTCGCTGGGGTCAGCATCGACAATGCGGCGATTGCACCCCTCACCTGGGACGTTTCCACCTCCAGGTAGTTTTGCAGTTGCTCCAAATTTCGGTGTCCGCTAATTTCTTGGATGACACGCAAGGGAATGCCGGCATTACTCATCAGTGTTAATGCAGTCCGGCGGCAACTGTGTGTTGATGCTCCTTCTATGTCTACTCTTTTGCAGGCTTCTCGAAAAATCAGGCTGGCATATTCCGAATGCAAGTGACCACGCCCCCATCTTCCGGGGAACAAAAAACTGTCACGGGATTTTTCCGGCTTATACTGTTCTAAAAAAGGTCTTAAGTCTTCTAAAACTGGTATCGTGCGGGTCGCTAGTTTTCCCTTAGTATTGCCCTTGCGGAAAATTAACTCAGGTCTGACCCTTCCTCTGCTGTCGTAAACATCTTTGATTTTTAGGGTGACTGCTTCATTGACACGGCAAGCTGTGTACAACATCACGGCAATTAGGGTTCTATCTCGCACTGTTGTCAACCCGGATGTGAACAAACTTTCGATTTCTTCTGGGGTCAAGACTTTCGCCTTGCCGTGTCCGTCAATTTTCACCCGATACCACTAACCGCGATGGTTAATCATCCTATCAGTTATCTGCTTCCACTTTTCTACCATAAACCCTAAAATTTATATACTTTGGTATATTTTGGGTGTAGATATGGGTAACACAGAACGCGAATCAATCAACTTTAAACTCCCCAAAACCCTTACCGATGCACTTCGCACTGCTGCACGAGAACGTAACACTACTGCAACAGATTTGGTGATCCAAGGACTGTATCATGTCCTCGGACAAGTAAGTGGTACAGAAGTTAGTGTAGAAGTTCGTCTACACAATCTGGAAATCCAATGGGAGCAAATGACCAAGCGTATAGAATCTGGTGTAGAATCGGGGGTAGAATCCAGCTCACAACAGAGACTATCAATGCTTGAGCAGAAAACTGAAGCGATGTCCCAAAAGTTAGCAAAAATAGAAGGAGCAATTTCTGTACTCTCTCAACGCTCATCTACGGGTTCGCGGCGACATTCTTATAACTACCACCCACCCCAGCTAGAACTGCAAGCATATCAGGGAGAAAATCTCGCTAAAAGATTGGGTGTCGATTTGCCTACTTTGGAGCGAGAGCAGAGTACCCAGACTCCCAAGGATTTTGAAAGGTGGTCTAGGTCGAAAGATCCAGGTTCTGTGGCGTGGCAAAGGCGCGATGATGGACTGTACCACCCCATTAGATGATGGTCATCAGAAAAATGGGTAGAAACCCCGTCCTATAAGGACGGCTTTACATGGAACATGGTAAAATGTGAAGCATGGAAAAAGCCTACCGCTACCGTTTTTACCCAACTACCGAGCAAGAACAAATATTGCGCCGGACAATTGGTTGTGTGCGGTTGGTTTTTAACCGAGCATTGGCAGCGAGAACCGAGGCTTGGTATGAGAGACAAGAGCGAGTAGATTACGCTCAAACCTCCACCATGTTGACGCAGTGGAAAAAACTTGAAGACCTGGAATTTTTGAATGAGGTTAGCTGTGTTCCACTGCAACAAGGTTTGAGACATCTGCAAACTGCTTTCACTAATTTCTTTGCGGGTAGGGCAAGATACCCCAACTTTAAAAAGAAGCGTAGCGGTGGCAGTGCAGAGTTTACCAAGTCTGCTTTCCGCTGGAAGGATGGACAAGTCTACCTGGCAAAGTGTTCTGAACCACTGCCAATTAAGTGGTCTAGACAACTGCCAAAGGGGTGTGAACCTAGCACCATCACAGTTAGGCTTGAACCTTCTGGGCGTTGGTTTGTCAGTTTGCGGATTAATGATCCGTCTGATGAAACTTTGCATCCCGTTGATAGTGCTGTCGGATTGGATGTTGGGGTTAGTAGCCTTGTTACCCTGAGTACAGGTGAAAAGATTGCTAACCCAAAGGCGTTTGACAGGCATTATCAAAAGTTGAGGAAAGCGCAGAAGTCTCTGAGTCGCAAGCAGAAAGCCTCTCACAACCGAGATAAAGCTAGACTCAAAGTTGCTCGGATTCAAGCTAAAATTTCTGATTCCAGAAAAGACCATAGCCACAAACTGACAACTCGACTGATTCGTGAAAACCAAACGATAGTAGTTGAGGATTTGGCAGTTAAAAACATGGTCAAGAATCCCAAACTTGCCCGTGCTATCAGTGATGCAGCATGGGGAGAATTGGTGAGGCAACTGGAATATAAAGCTCTTTGGTACGGTCGAAACTTGGTAAAAATTGACCGATGGTTTCCTAGCTCTAAACGCTGTGGGAATTGCGGTCACGTTGTTGAAAAATTGCCGTTGAATATTAGAGAGTGGGATTGCCCCAACTGCGGGACGCACCACGACCGGGATATCAACGCAGCTAAGAATATTTTGGCGGTGGGACACACCGTTACAGTCTGTGGAGCGAACATAAGACCTAATAACCATAGTGTTAAAGGGCAGTTGCGAAAAACCCGTAAGGGACAGAAGCAGAAACCCGAATCGTGAGTTTTGGGAATCACCGCCCTAAAAGTGCGGTGAGGATGTCAACGCCTAAAAGTTTCCATGTTCCGAATAAGGTCGGGAATGTTTAATATACTCAGCAAACTTGAAGATTAAGAACTGAAATTACAATCAATGTCAAAACTTATACTTTTGTTTGTCATTCGCATGAAAAAAGTTATGACTTGGCAGTCAGTGATATAACTTACATTTAGTCACTGGTAATCGACGGGCATGAATGTTTATCATCGAAAACTCTATGCGTTCCTACGAGCAATAGAAAAAATTGATTGGCTGAAGGTAGACTTGAATTATATTTACAATAATTTAGCTTGTTTGCAACCGTATTTAGCAGATTTACAGAAATGGTGGGAAAGCCAAAATGGTGAACAAGCAGTACGTATCAGCAGTTCTTCGGATCGTGTTAGCCTAAATTACGTACCAAAGCAAGGTAATGAAAAAGACATTTTTGTTTGTCATGCCATTAGTGGAGAACGACAAGAAATTACAGTTTCAGCCTTTGCTAATCCCTTAGATATTAGTAGAATTGCTCAAGAAGAAGACGCAGAGAAAGTATTCTGGTGGTTTTGGCGATACTTCCCCGAACTGTTGTCTCGTCAAGATGCAAGAAATGCTCTTTTGATTCCCACACACCGGATTTTACCTGATTGTCCATTGCACAGTTATCAAAGCACAGTCTCCGCGTTAACTGGAGCAATATTCTCTGATGAAAAGGAATCAAATTCCGAGAATAAATCTCCCTATTTACTCTTATTTACCTTTTCTCCTATCCAAGAATTTATTAAGTCATCACGTAAATTTCTTGATTTTTGGGCGGGGTCATTTTTACTTCATTACTTCAGTGCATTACTTTGCTTTGAAGCAGCCAAAAAATACGGGCCAGATGCAGTCATTACTCCTTCATTGTGGAGTCAGGAAATTATTGATGCCTTGATAATTGAAAATTTTAGTGAATTGCCAGAGATTCAAGAAATATTTAAAAATCCCTGTAAAGACATACAAATTGACCCAGCAAGTAATTTTAACACTCCTCAATCTCAAAGTTTAAGTACAGCAGGTTTTCCCAATGTAATTACTATTCTCGTGCCTAATCAACAAAAAGCGGTAGATTTGGGAAAACATTTAGAAAAAATTCTAAAAGATACTTGGCTAAAAATGAGTCGTGATGTCAGGAGTTCTGTCAAAGAAAGAGTGAGAGATTTAGTTAAAAATCAGCAAGAGTTACAAAAAACTTGGAAAATAATTGCTAGAGAGTTTATCCAAGTTATCGATGAACAAGAATTATCAAAAATTTGGAATTTAATTACTGACGAATTTGTGCAAGGTAAGAATGAAGCAGAATTAGAACAAGTTTGGCTAGAAATGGGGATAAGTCCAGATAAACTTACCAAGATTAAAAAAAGTCGAGATATTAAAAAAACTCTCCAAGATTGGTATCAAGGAGGTAATTGGGAGTGGAATCAACTTTGGGATGTGCAGATTAATAACACATGGGAAACTTATTTTGTGGCTGTTCCGTTAGGTTCTCCTGAACAACCCCTAGAAATTGAGCAAGGAAATGATCAATTACAAGCATGGATAAATTCACAAAACCAGATAGCACAACCAATTCTTGATTTACCATCTCCTGCGGAAGAACCTGCATACGAAAAATTTAATGTAGGTTCGTGGTGGGGAAGTCTACAAGCACGTCTTGGTAATGCGATTCAGGCAATTAAAAATACCCGTGCTTGGCAAATACCCGTTGCGCCTGGCGAACGTTCTACACTTTCTGGTCAATATAGTGCTTTATATCCGCGCTTTCATTATCAAAAATTCCAAAATGGGTTCGGTGTACCTTCGGAATCACTACGCTTATTTTGGCGAGTTATGGCACTTGCTTATCTAAATTTATTCAATGGTTCTGAAAAATTAAACGCCATTGAATTAACTAAGCGTATGGCTTGGAAATATGGGGGTGTAGCACAATCTTTAGGAATTTCTGGGAATGATGATGATGATTATGAGAATTTAATTCGTTTCCCAAATCTTTGCTCTATCGCCGCCGCACATTTTGCAAGTCATAATGCTCCTAAAGTCGAAAGATATTGGCAAGATTTAGAACAGGAATTTAGACAACATCCGCAATTCCAAAATCAAGAAAGTAAGTACCGAGAATTTAGAAAACTTACCCGTCGTCCTTTTCAAGTCAAACGAGCAGATGAGGCTTTAAGAAGGGATACCGATTATCAAAAAGGTTACAACGGTGTAATGTTTTCTAGCAAGTGGCTTGCAGATGACATGGGATTAGAAAATTCAGGAACATCTGCGTTACGTAGCATTGTTGATACAGTTCAAAAAAGACACTTTGGTGATAGCAGCCCGGCTGACTGGTGGGTGTTGGTACTAGGTGATGGTGATGGGATGGGCGGTTATGTTAATGGACGTAAGCTCAAAAAATACGAAGATTATATTATCGATAGCTTAGTTGATGAAAATCATATCAGAAATGAAGAGGCATGGGAGGAATTATTAAAAAATACACGCAAAAGAATGGGGCCTGCTACTCACGTTGGACTCAACCGAGCATTGCTGGATTTTTCTAACCGCTTAGTTCCTTATATCACTGAACAGCGTTGTTGTGGACGGGTAATTTATAGTGGTGGAGATGATGTAATGGCAGCGTTACCATTAGCTGATTTACCCAAGTTTTTGCGTTCATTACGTGCTGCTTGGTGCGGTAGTAAAGACCCTGAAGATGAATTTAGGAGTATGGGTGGTTATTGGCAATGGAATGAAGACAGCCCAAAACCAGCCGATATTCCATCTCGTCCGTTATTTACTATGGGTCAAGAAGCAACGATGAGTTTAGGGGTAGTCATTGCTCACAAGAGTGTTCCTTTACCAACAGTTTTAGAAAAGTTGTGGTCGGCAGAAAAAGATAAGGCGAAAAAGCTATTAGGTGGAAGTATTGGAAATAAAACAATACCTAATAAAGATGGTTTGTGCTTTCAAATAATTTACGGTTCTGGCAATACACTAGAAGCCTTAATGAAAGGACATTTACTCGAAAGTTGGTGGGAATTTATCCAAGTTAGTCAGAATCATGAACAAGTAGATTTTAGTCCAATTTTGTATCGGTTAGCAGAGGAATTACCGCGTCATGCTGATGTTACAGAGAATGATAAATTATTCCGACAAGTTGCTGAGGTAGTTTTGCATAGTCGTAATCAAGAAGTTCCTGAAGATGCCAAAAATGCTTTATTAACTTGGTTAGATGAATGGGAAGAGTGGGCTTTTTGTATAGGGAGAAGCACAGAAAATCAAGATAATACTTTAGGTAATGCTCCAGAAGATATGTCTATGCTGTTAAAATTTACGGCGTTTTTGATGTCGCGTCGGCAAGTAGAAAGTAACTGGATTCAAAAAACTCAAAATGAAAAAATGGTATGCAATTGAAGCGTTAGATGTCTTATTATTCCGAGAGGCGAAACCATTTTCGCCGGGAGAAGGTGCATGGGCTAAGGGAATGTTTCCACCGATGCCGACGGCTGTTTTTCAAGCCTTACGTTCTGTCACCAAAACAGATAAGACTACAGAAAAGTTAGAATTTATGGGGCCGTTTTTGCTGCGGGAGACTTCTACATCTCAAGAACTGTGGCTACCTACACCAAAGGATTTACTTTGTGTGAGGGAACGCAGTGATAACCCAGATGAAAATCCAGAATACGAAAAAATAGAGAAATTAGATGAATGGTCGCGTCTAGTTTGTTTACAACCGTTAAACTTTGAGAGTCCAGTATGGAAAGATGTCTGTTGTGGTTCGGCTTCCCTGGAGGAAAATCATCTACTCCCCATGATTCCGCCACCAATTGCTGACAATGCAGATATCTGTGATAGTCCATCGGTGAGAGGTAAGAATGAATGGATTTGTGGTCGTCCAAAACCTTGGATGAAAGCTGGTGCATTGATTCGATACCTGAAGGGAGAAAGTCTACATAATCCTCAAGACTTTCATGATGATCCTTGGAGTGTGCAGGTTTTACCTCATATTCAAATGCAAACAGACCAGCGTCAAGTCCGAGATGAAGATGGTTATTTTACGGAAGTTGCAGTGCGGCTACACACTGGCTGGAAGTTAGTTGCAGCTATTAACGCAACTTTGGAATCATTTGTCGTGCGTTTGGGAGGTGAGGGACATCGGGCTTTGGTTTCTCCCCTGGAGAGTTTACCTGATTGGGATGCTATTGAGGAGTTTATGCAGCCATCCTCAGACCTCAATAAAGCTTACTTGTTAACTCCTGGACTAGCAGCAAGTGATCCTGAAAAGTTCGTTTATGGGATTTGTCCTGGGGTGTGGCGAGAAAGTCTACTCAGTTGTGCCAGCGATCGCCCGATTTTATGGGGAGGTAAATCTAAGCATACTGCGACTCCCATGCTACCGCAACGTGCATTCGTACCCCCAGGGACAGTGTACTTATTCAAGCAAGGTATGAATGCGGTTAGCAGACTTTTACCGGAAAAATCTCTCGTCCCTGAATCCAAACAATCTACAGAACGTGAGTTTGACCATAAATGGTTAGAAACTTTGATTAGTCTCAATTATGGTGTTTTACTTTGGAGTAAGTAGTTATGAAAACCAATTTATCGTATCTTTATTTACTGTCACCTCTACATACAGGAGGTGCAACACAAGAGGGAAATATTGTTGGGATTGCCCGTGAAGTTCATACAGATTTACCTTATATGCCAGGCGCAGGTCTGCGTGGTAGAGTTAGGGCTAGTACCCCAAAAGAACAGCAGAAATTCTTATGGGGGAATACGCTGGAAGATGTGCAGCAAAATGGAGATGATAACCTCACTCAAGGTACTATTTGGATTGGTGATGCGGCAATTCTTTGGTTTCCAATTCCTTCTTTAAGTCATGGCATTGTTTGGATTACATCGCAATTTTTACTGCGTCGGTGGTTGCGATTACATAATCAATCTCTGAGTCTACCATCTCCAAATAGTTTTAGTGGTGGTAATAGAGAGCAGCTTTATTTAAAAGATGCCATATTTGAAGCAAGAGAACTTAATTCATGGTCAGATTGGCAGCAATATATTCCTCAAGATAATGAAATTACGAAAACTATTAATAAAGCCTTACTTCTTTCTGATCAAGATTGTAAGGTTTTGATTCAAACCAGTCTGTGGCAACAAGTTAGAGTCAA
Organism: Anabaena sp. UHCC 0399; assembly: GCF_034931465.1. Classification (NCBI taxonomy): domain Bacteria; kingdom Bacillati; phylum Cyanobacteriota; class Cyanophyceae; order Nostocales; family Nostocaceae; genus Anabaena; species Anabaena sp. UHCC 0399. Next base: position 38,946 of record NZ_JAYGGZ010000038.1, read on the forward strand.
TTTAAGTGAAGGTAAAACCCTGGCTGACAATGCAGGTTTTCGTTATGAAGAAGCAATTCCTCCTGAGACTTTGATGTATTTTCCTTGGGGAACTACCACAACTGCGAATGGTAATGGTGATAAGGCTGGTAATCAGTTAAGACAAATATTTAGTCAGCAAGATATTTGGCAGTTTGGTGGACAAGAAAGTTTAGGAAGGGGTTTAGTGGAACTCTGGACACCTGAATTAACTTCAACAACGACAGAAAATCCCAAAATTGAAAATACTCAAGTCGAAATATCTCCAACTCCACCATTACAAAAACCTCAACGACCGAATCGTTAAGTCAATTCGCAATTCGCAATTCGCAATTACGTTTTGTGACGGTGATTTAACCCCCCAAAGTTGGTTAAAAAATTGTGCGAAATGTTTCATTGCTTCAGGGATTTCCAGATATTAAATTATCCTAAATTCATGTTTTGGTAAGGTGCGTCAGTATGAATAGATTCTTGGTGTAGCTAGGTTTTTATGCACTGACGCACCCTACAATGTTCCATATTTTTTACCTGGAAGTCTCTAAACTGAAAATTAATTCCATCATTTTGTACATAGGAAAAAAATAAATGGCTAATTACGATCCTCGCAAAAATTCCATTAAGGTTTATCAAAATCTCAAAGCAGTAAAGGACAGTACGCAAGAACCCAAACATCATGATGAACAAAGAAGTCAAGCGGTTGAACTCTATACTTATATTGCTACTTGGGGATTAATGCGATTAAAAGGGGAAGACCCTGCTTTAGTTAATCAGATACAAAAACAGAAGATTGTGAGATGCTTTTTTCAAACATTAGGAGAATTAGTTTACCCAAATACGCAACTTAATCCACTTGTAGGTATGGAAGGAATGAGAAAAATTATTGGTTTGTCTGCGTCAGAATATTTGGGATTGACAGGAGTTGCACTGCAAGTAGCACGGGAATTTTCGTTTTGGGCTGAAGCATTATACGCTAAACCAAAGCCTAATAATGGTGTAAACCAAACTACTAATCAAGCAACTACAGTTGGTAGTTAGTATGGTGCGTCAGTACGAATCATGTCTCGGTTCAATGTTTATTCGGCTGACACACTCTACATATCAAATATTTTTAGTAGTTACTTATAAAGTAAATATTAAGTAGGGTGTGTTACGGCTATGAAAGGATTTGAGACAAGCAGACAATTATAATTAGCCGTAACGCACCATATTACATGGCGGTGCGTTAGGCACTAAGATAGTTTTTTGTGACAAATTATCTCGAAAATATGCGCCTAACACACCCTACAGTAATTTTATTTTTACTTTATAGATAATCTCTAATCAAACAAGTACAGCACAATTAAAAAGCTAGGAACTGTTAATATGACCAATGCTGGAGAACGACAACAACCTATTCCTACTAATCCTTGGCTAAATCACCCTTTAAATCGCAATCCAAATCCTGTAGAAGAAGCTAGTTTTGTCGAATATCTGCGATGGATGCGGATTTTAAGAGAAAAACCAAATGACACTTCTGAACGGGGGAAAAAATTAGCCACACAAATTGATTTAGTCAACAACGGTGAAGTTATACAACTGCTGGATAAATTACAAGAAATAAGTAACTATGATTCTCGACTGAAAACATTAACAGACCGTACTCGGAGGTTAGCTACAGTATCATTTGAGGCTACTGCATCTTGGCGGGTGCGTGTGGGAGGGATGCGAGGGCCAGCATCTATGTTACTACCTGCGTTTGATGCTTTGGGTATGCCTTATATCCCTAGCTCTACATTAAAGGGTGTGGCGCGAGAAATGGCAAGACGTGATCGCAATGTCACTGACGATGAGATTCGAGAAATATTTGGCGATATTGAACCAACTGCTTGTATGGGGAAAGTGATTTTTCTTGATGCTTACCCCTTACCATTCCCAGAAATAGATGAAGATTCCCCAGATGAAGTATCTGGATTAGTACCGGATATGGCAAACTCTATCTGGACATGGGATGGTAATAACCCTCTGTATAAGACTAATCCTAATGTATTTTTATCCCTGCGAAAAGTGACTTTTGTAATTGGTTTACGAATAAAAGACAGCCAAAATCTAGAAATCCTTAACCGCGTTCAACAATGGTTAATTAAAGGTCTTAATCAAGGTGTTGGTTCTAGGGTAAATAGTGGTTATGGAGTGTTAGATGTTAAAACTCAAGCAGAACAAGAAAAACCGAAAAAACGGAAATCAATTCTGAGTGTTAAATTTAAATTGCAGGGACAATTAGTCCACGGGAGACAGGGATTTAAAAACTGGGCAAAAAATAGTGAAGGGACAGGATGGAAACCACCAGGAGAGGCAAAATCTGAAGTCCGTCCTCCAGCTTTTCGTTCTATGTTGCGTTATTGGTTTCGGACATTAGCTTTGGGAGTATTAGAGGCAGATATAGTTAAAGAATGGGAATTAAATGTTTTTGGAGGTATTGACCCTCAAGCTACACTGGGAATGTTTCAATTAGAACTTCCTGATGGTAAAATCATCCGCAATAATGCTCAAGATGATGAAGAAGAATTTGGATTAGCTACAGGAAGTTTAATTTTATATCAGTCACAAGTTGTTCGAGAGATGCAGCCTGAAGAGCAAACAGCTTTGACAAACTTGTTAGCAAGTTTAACATGGCTAACTTTTCATCTTGGTGGTGTTGGTCAAGGAGCAAGAAGACCATGTTATTCTCGCCAAGAAAGGCGCAATTCTAGACCCCCTTTTTGGCGTGGTTCAACTGTCAAACTCATGAGCGAAAGTCCAGAAAATAAATATTGGAATTGCCCTAGACAGTTAGATCAGTTTCAAAGTCTTTTTCGTAGTCGGTTAAATTCTTTTTATACGAATCTATCAAGACTGACTCAGTTATCTTTCGATTATACACAGCCAAAAACCGCAACCAGAAGTGGTGATTGGGCAGAGGCGGTTGATAGCAACTGTCGGATTATCTGCGTTCAGGGTGACTTTAGTTATGATAAACCTCCTGCTTTAGCTTTATTACATCAAAAAGCCAGGATAGGTAATGGTTATGACTCCGAGTTATGTGGTTCGATACGGATGCGATCGCCGATTTGGATTGCGCGTGTTGGCGATCGCTTTGATGTCATAACTATTTTCGGGGTTGATAACCCAATTCGTAAAGCATATTTCGATTCGTTAATGCAACGAGAGTATCCTATCAAGGAATATCAAGAAATTTGGCAGGGGAGATTATAAACCAATTATCAGTTATCAGTTAAATCTCTGGGTTGAAGTCTATGCTGATATGCCTGATAACTGTTCACTGTTCACTGTTCACTGTTAAATTGCCCAAAAATTACGCTTAGTGAGAACCAAAATATGTCTATCCTTATTGCTAATATCGGCACTTCTGACTTAGCAGTTAAAATCGAAGATTACTATTTTCCCATAAAATTTGACCGGAATGAACCAAATATTAAGTTACCACCTGCAAATTCTAATGAAGCAGCACTTTGGTCGCAACGTGAATCATTCATTCAAGAATTTTTATGTGATGAACTAAAGCTGAATAATAATGCTTCCTTTCGAGATTTAACTCACAAAATATTAGAAAATTATCAACAAAATCCTGACCAATGGCATTCTAGATTACGTCCTGGCAGAATATGGGGAATCATCAAAACTGCACAGGAAAAGTTTTATGTCAAACACGTTTACTATTTTGTTACAGATCAACCACCGACTGAAGTTTATGGCTATCCTACAGATACTATTAATCTTGCTAAAATTCTCAATATTTGGTTGAAACGAGAAATTTTGGATTTGCAAATCACACCAATTATAATTCCCCAAAACATTAAACCTGTTGAGCAAGATGCTCTGTTTAATTACTATTATGAGCAATTGCATAAAATTAGTCAGGGACAGGATAAAATTTTAATTAGTCTCAAGGGTGGCACACCGCAAATGCAAATCGCTTTGCGAATCCAAGTTATGGCTTTGAGTGTAGATTTCCAAGCTTATCTAGAGCCAGAATTAGATATTGTTAAAGTTTTAGCAGGGAAAGCTTCCCCATGCAAGTTAAATGCTTATTGGCTATACATTCGAGGACAAAAATATCAGGCAATTAATCAAATTTTACAACGCTGGGATTTTGATGGTTCTATTCAATTAATGAGGAGCTATCAGGAATATTTGCAATCCTTAATACAAGAAAATGTGATTGATGTAAGTACAGTTAATGATGATTTAATTGAACAGGTTATTATAGCCTTAAATGTAGCGGTAGACTGTTTTAATTTAGATAATTTTAAAGCCAGTCAAGACTTGAAAAAGGCTGAGAATAAATATTTGCGTCAATCTAGTAATTTACATAAGTTAATTTGCGATGATAATTATGATCGGCTTTTGAATATTTATACTCAATGCCGTATTTTTTGGCAATTGAACCAAATTGCTCATTTCTTATCTAGGTTAGCTTCTTTTGGTGAAGAAGTTTTACATGATATTATCAAAGAATTAGGAGGGTTGAAATATTTTGATAAAATTAACTATCCTGATGATTGGTATGTCAATAAAAATCAAGTAGAATCTCAATTATGGCAAATATTTGAAAAAAAAGAAGGTAAAAAAGGTAATGAAAAATCTTTGTATCGGTTACCAGGCAGGTTTAGTAAATGGAATTTTGTGGATGCTCTCATTAACTATAGAAATGATATAGTAGAAAAAACTGCTTGGCAAAAGATTACTGAATCTTTAGATAGGCTAGATTATTGGATTGATAAAAGAAACCAAATCATTCATAGTTCTCAGGGTGTTTCTTTAGAAAGTATGGTAAAAATCCTAGAAAAAGATAGAAAGTACAAGATTAAATATGCTAATCAAGCTTGTTCCCCGACAGAAATTTTGACAGAAATGACGACTATCAGTCAGCAAACAGCACGAATTTTTAATAACCCTGTAAGTCACTATGTAGGCTTGAATAGTCCTTACTATATCTACTCTGATGTTCGTGACTGGGTTCTAACTCAGTTAACTCAAGATGGATTGCATTGATGAGTTTGAGGAGAGGATAATCGCGCGAACCTATAGCTGTTTTGATCTAACAGTTGTTATATAACCCTCAAACCCTTGTCTATTCTGCTTTTGAGCAATTTCCAGGGAAATCGGGGTTCGCGCAAACTCTCAAATGCTTCCTGTGAATAGATTTGAGGTTTTTTTCAAAAAGGAGATATTGACAGGCGATCGCTGAAATTGTATTTTTGAATAACGTCCGCGCAAATAAGTCCTGTGAGTCTTGTTTTTCAAAGCTTCCAGGCTTCAGCTGTCTCTACTAACAATGTGGAGATGATTTAATGGAAATTTAATATTTGCTCTATTCCTTCTTTTTGATAACAAGTCTCTACTAACAATGTGGAGATGATTTAATGGAAATCATCTAGTATTAGAAGGTTGATTAATTCTGGTAGAGTCTCTACTAACAATGTGGAGATGATTTAATGGAAATACTTTCAACATATGCGAAATTTAATCGGCATAATTAGTCTCTACTAACAATGTGGAGATGATTTAATGGAAATTGCTGATCCATAGCTTCTATTTCGCTGAGTCTTTTGTCTCTACTAACAATGTGGAGATGATTTAATGGAAATTTGACTTTTCGCGTCGCGTATTGGTAGTATTATTGCAGGTCTCTACTAACAATGTGGAGATGATTTAATGGAAATATCTAGCACAGTAATTAACCCTGGTGATTCTCCCCTTGGTCTCTACTAACAATGTGGAGATGATTTAATGGAAATACAGCAAATTGCAAGAATTGTAGCCATACTCAATCGTCTCTACTAACAATGTGGAGATGATTTAATGGAAATCTATCTTTTGCTAAAGACATTGCGCGGGATGAAGTCTCTACTAACAATGTGGAGATGATTTAATGGAAATCTTCGTTTGAGTAGTTATCCATGAACTCTATGGAGTCTCTACTAACAATGTGGAGATGATTTAATGGAAAACTAAAAGTTTGTTTGGCTAACATGGACGACACGGAGTCTCTACTAACAATGTGGAGATGATTTAATGGAAAAGGCAAATAGCCAAATCTATCCGCCATATAAACTTGGTCTCTACTAACAATGTGGAGATGATTTAATGGAAACGCTTTATTAGAAACCGGGGCTAACTCTAAGGCGATGTCTCTACTAACAATGTGGAGATGATTTAATGGAAACGCTAAACCACGCTGATTAGAAATGATGTGAATATCAAGATGGTCTCTACTAACAATGTGGAGATGATTTAATGGAAACTTCTGTTTGTAGATGCTGAAGATATCCTATAGGGGTCTCTACTAACAATGTGGAGATGATTTAATGGAAACTAGTAGACTTAAAAACTAAAAATAAGTTTCCTAGAATGGAGTCTCTACTAACAATGTGGAGATGATTTAATGGAAACAGAGTATCTAAATATCTTAATCCATTAGATGCACATATAACGTCTCTACTAACAATGTGGAGATGATTTAATGGAAACGAGAGTAAAATGTGTTCTAATGATTGGGATACTATAAAGTCTCTACTAACAATGTGGAGATGATTTAATGGAAACGTATCGATTGAATACTTGGCCGCCCCAAACCGTGAGTCTCTACTAACAATGTGGAGATGATTTAATGGAAACACAACAATATAGGACTAGCTCAAACATCTGGTTGGAGGTCTCTACTAACAATGTGGAGATGATTTAATGGAAACGCATCCCAGTTAGTGTAATCACCGTTCATCAAGTGTCTCTACTAACAATGTGGAGATGATTTAATGGAAACAAGACCCAGTATGGGAGATACCCGATTTATCTAAAAAATTGGGTATTTTGTTTTTTATGGATAATTGAAGATGGTTATAGCTTTATGGAATTTGACAGAAGATTCTAGAATTTCCCTATAAAAAATCGTCATTCGCACCAGCACTAGACTAGAAAAGACGATCGCAGTTTAATATCAGATATAACAAGCCCCGCGAAACAAATATTACCTGATATGCCAACTGCTATAATCAAGAATCAAGTATCAACCAAAACCGACTCAAAAGCGATACCTACGGCGGTCTATGCTCATTTTCTCATTGGGACACCAGGAAGTGGTAAATCTACTTTGGCGAAACTCATATCTAGCTTGGGAAATTGCGAAATCATCTCGACTGACGACATCCGCGAAGAGTTATATGGTGATGCGACAATTCAAGGGGAATGGCACAAAATTGAAGACATTGCCATTCACCGTATTTGTACTGCATTGAGCTTAGGTAAGAGTGTAGTCTATGATGCTACTAATTTCAAGCGTTCCTTTCGCATGGACTTTCTAGTCAAAATCAACACCGAAGTTGCAGAATGGGAATTAACCAAACCCAACTGGATTGCTTGGTACTTACAAACTCCATTAGAAATTTGCATTGAATGGAATCAACAACGCCAACGCCAAGTTCCCTCAAATATTATTGAGAGTATGTATAAGCTGCTGCAAGATTTTCCGCCAATTACTGGGGAAGGATTCGCCGCAGTCAATAAAATTAATGTGACTACACCCAAATTTTCGCCACACCAAATTGCTGAACTAATTGCAGATGTTCCCCGTAAAATTGTCAATTTCCAAAATCGTCATGCAAATATCACACCCCATCGTTATAGTCATCTGCTAGATTTTGAGCGTTTGATGTATTTGATATTCTTAATCATTAACTATCCTGGGATTGGTGAATTCCATCTAACTAAACCTAAATTATTAGAAAATATTCTCGGTTATGTTCCTAATTTTACTAATTCCCTGGAAGAGATTACTAGCATAATGGCTAAATTGCGTGGTGCAATGTACGCCAAGGAAGATGCTATAGCGGCTGATTTGGAATGGCTGGAAACTCAAGGAATTATCAATGCGACTTTCCCTGTTACCAATAAAAATGCTCAAGAATTTGATAGTGATGAATTGATATCTTTAAGTGCAGTACACTCTTATTCAGACAAACAGGTTTTTGAGCGGTTAATCGGTACAATCCGTTTTATTCTCCACTATCCTTTTTTAGCTAACGTGGGTGGTGGTAGCTTGGAAACTCTGACTAAATCACTTGCACAAGCTGGGGTAATTTACAACCCTAATAGCGAAAAAGCCACAATTCGTAAAGATATTGAAAAAGTTTTAAAACCTTATAAAATCTTACCTGAATTTCCTATGCGTAGTGGTTATTTTGCTGGTACAAGTATCCTTTCTAAACCAGAATTAATTAAGGTATTTGATATTATCCAATCCCATGCCAATAGTTTAAATGACCCCCAGGCTTTAGCAATCTACGAAACCTTTAAGCAGCGTTTGTTACAAACACATATTATTGAAAATACTGAAAATGTTTATCCAGTACGGGCGATCGCTAATAGTTCCATCATAGACACCAAACATCTCCATAGTAGCGCGTTAAGTAATAATCTTTCCCAATTAGAGACGGCAATTGTAGAAGGACGAATTTTGGAGCTAAAACGGTTGGTGGGTGTGGGTAGATACCCAGGGGATGAACAAGATTTTTTCTTAGCGTATCCATTGCAAATAGTTTTCTCGAATTTGGCTTGGTACTTGGGTTATGAGTGCGTCAGTGGTGAAACTTCTGGTTTATTGCGGTTTGAACGTCTGGATAGACTATTTTTAGGTAGACAACAAACGAAGCAACGTAGTCAGGAAGAACAAGAAAAGACGTTACAAAAGTTACAAAAATTATTTAAAGCTGGTGCAGGTATGCACTTGGGAAACAGCACCACTGACCAAAAACTGTTTCTCAGTGCTGATTTGAATAAGCGAATGCAAGTCTGCGTGACTGTGGAACTCTGGTTTAGCGATCGGATTTATCCTTTTATTACCGAGGGGACAAAACGGTTTGCACAGATGAAAATGTCGCCACCAATTCACAAGATTACAACTAATTTACCAGAGTCATTGTTTTGTTTGCAGAAAACAGGCGATCGCAATTTCCCCCATCGTTTTCAAGCCACTTTTCCCAAGTGGACTTTAGACGATTTTGACTTGTGGCGATGGATTGTTGGTTTTGGTTCAGGGGTGAAGGTGGTAACTCCAGAAGAGTTGGTGCAGAGGGTGAAGACAATAGGTGAAGGAATTTTAGGTAATTACGACAGTTAAGCGATAATATTATCGTAATGGGAGTATATTGCTTGCTTGATGGGTGAAGTGAAAGTGTATTGACCGATAATTTGAGAAATGTAACGAAATGTAAATTTGCGGGGGGTAGGCAATGGCTGAAATACTGATTCTATCGTTACCCCCCGCAAATCGCTTTCTGGGTAAGGGTTTGAGTGCTGTCCTCTAGGGTATTGTTCTCAATAAACTAGGCTTATTGACAGCTAGTCTTGACCCCCCGCAAATTTGGCTGTATATAATTAAGTCAGGGTAAGGTTTTCAGAAGCCAAGCCTTTAAACTTCTTCGGAAGTTGAATTAATGGAAACCAGTTATTGAACTGTAAAGAAAGAAAACAAAAACGATCTTTAAACTTCTTCGGAAGTTGAATTAATGGAAACATCCTCAATCACTACGGCATCAAAAGGAATTTCAAGCTTTAAACTTCTTCGGAAGTTGAATTAATGGAAACGATACCCTCATCACCGATGTGACCACCATTAACAGTTCCAAGGTCTTTAAACTTCTTCGGAAGTTGAATTAATGGAAACTGTCACCGGCGGGAACGGTCTCTTCTAGATAGCGACGCATCTTTAAACTTCTTCGGAAGTTGAATTAATGGAAACTTGCCAGTTTCGCCCTTCGCAATTTTGCGAATAGCGCCTTTAAACTTCTTCGGAAGTTGAATTAATGGAAACCATTAGAGGTAGAGGTGGAGTTGCTGCCCGCCTCCACTTTAAACTTCTTCGGAAGTTGAATTAATGGAAACAAGGTTCCTAGAATTGCCATTAAAGTAGCGCCAGAAACGCTTTAAACTTCTTCGGAAGTTGAATTAATGGAAACAGTGAATCAGCTTTCATTGCTTCACCTAGTATGCTTTAAACTTCTTCGGAAGTTGAATTAATGGAAACTACTGGTTTTGGAGGTTCAAAAAAGAAGTAGAAGTACTTTAAACTTCTTCGGAAGTTGAATTAATGGAAACTGAAATATCCCATTCGCACTTGTGGAAAAAGCAAACGGCTTTAAACTTCTTCGGAAGTTGAATTAATGGAAACTATTTCCTATATCTTCTAATTCTTGAGATTTTTCACTTTAAACTTCTTCGGAAGTTGAATTAATGGAAACTGCGCTAGTGCACCTAGGAAAAAAAACAGGGGAAATGCTTTAAACTTCTTCGGAAGTTGAATTAATGGAAACAACCACAAGCCAGAGCTTGTTGTTTGTTTGAGGACTTTAAACTTCTTCGGAAGTTGAATTAATGGAAACCCTGCGCTCCCGCCGAAGTTATCTTAATCACGACAGGCTTTAAACTTCTTCGGAAGTTGAATTAATGGAAACTATAATCATCCCTAAGTTAGGAATGACAAATACAACAACTTTAAACTTCTTCGGAAGTTGAATTAATGGAAACTTCGCGACAGCAGCACTAACCACAACCAAAACAGCACTTTCTTTAAACTTCTTCGGAAGTTGAATTAATGGAAACTGTACTAAGCTGAAAATTCCTGAAAATTTTCAAGCTCTTTAAACTTCTTCGGAAGTTGAATTAATGGAAACTCTCCGATGATGATATATTCGCCAGCGGTTTAGGCTTTAAACTTCTTCGGAAGTTGAATTAATGGAAACGCAGCAGCGCAATGAGCAGTGCTGACAATAAGAGCATTACTTTAAACTTCTTCGGAAGTTGAATTAATGGAAACCTCGCTCCTCGGGATTTCCCGAGGTGTTAACTGACACTTTAAACTTCTTCGGAAGTTGAATTAATGGAAACATAAATTCCTCATATGCTGGAATCGTATAATCAATACTTTAAACTTCTTCGGAAGTTGAATTAATGGAAACAGGAGATAATTTCTCACGGCTGTTTTTATTACAGCAGTGCTTTAAACTTCTTCGGAAGTTGAATTAATGGAAACTTTGAGTGTAATCTCTCCATTGTGTGCCTTCAACTCTTTAAACTTCTTCGGAAGTTGAATTAATGGAAACCCTCCTGCTTCGTACTAAGACTGCATGCTTTGTACTTTAAACTTCTTCGGAAGTTGAATTAATGGAAACTCACCCTGATCGTTTTGTACTAGCCGAATGTGGCCTTTTCTTTAAACTTCTTCGGAAGTTGAATTAATGGAAACAACATTTGACCCTGCTTTACCAGTTTCGACGTTTAAACTTTAAACTTCTTCGGAAGTTGAATTAATGGAAACCTTTTGTATCAGCGTCCATTCTATAGCTTCTATCGACTTTAAACTTCTTCGGAAGTTGAATTAATGGAAACTCTTCCAATTTCCACTCGTCAAGGGGATCAGAAATTGTCTTTAAACTTCTTCGGAAGTTGAATTTCAGAAAGAAAACATAAATTTGATTAATAAAAGTTAAACCCCTATTTGGAATGAATAGGGGTTTTTCATTGGCTTCCTCATTCGCATCAAGAAAGATATCTTTATTTTTGTCACCTGTAATCTATATATATCGCCACTAATCAACTGTGAATGAGGAAATCAACACATAAATGTGCAATGACTCATTCTCAAAATAGAAATTATCAAGCATATTTTCAGCAAAGTTTATTTAACTTTAGGAGATTTGTACAATGTTGACTCAACTTCGCAACACTTTAATAGGTGCTACCTTAGCATTTTCAACCCTATCAGTCGCTAGCCAACAATCTTTAGCAAACGACATTCGTGATTTCTCTGTTTATAACAGAAATAGACTAGCAATTGTTGGTTTTTATGTTTCTTCGCAATATTCTGACTCTTGGGGGTCAAATATTCTCAACTCTATCGTATCGAGTGGTGAAACAACAAAGGTCACATTTCATGATGATAACTACCAATGTGTTTATGATATTAAAGCTGTCTACAGCAATGGGACTTACGATAGGGGTCGATATAATCTCTGTACAACTTACGTAGTACGCTTTTATGGATATGGAGGAAATTACAGATCAAGAAGACGAGTCAATTCACAATCAATTTAGAATGTAGGGTGCGTCAGTATAAATAATTTCTTGGTTTAACGTGAGTTCAATGACCTCTCCCCAAACCCCTCTCCGACGCGGAGAGGGGCTTAAATATCTTGAAAGCTCAAGGAAAAATGAAGGTTTTGAAGCCTCTCTCCTTGCAGGGGAGAGGTTTGGAGAGGGGTCTTTTAAATTCGTCGAACCCATGTTGTTTTAGTTAGGTTTTTTGACACTGACGCACCCTACTAAACTAAACTTATAAGTCAATTATTCCATTTTTGTCATTCGTATAAGATACCTGCTCAATCCACTTTTCTTACTGGTAATTTAATGAGTAACCATAATCCTAGTAGGTTATCATCATGGCAAATTTTCGAGAACGCATCAAAACAGCAGCGCAACGCTGGAAAGATAGCGCAAAAAGTGACACGGAGCTATTTTCTAAAGATTATGACCGTATGCTCGTCTTTCTATGGTGTCACAGTCGCGGAGGAAAAACGGAGGGATATAGTGATGACATAGCCGAGTTTGCACAAGCAAATAAAGCCGCAATTGGTGATGATAATTACAATAAAATGCTTCGCACTAGAGAATATTGTGATGGCTGTGGTGAAAGATATAAGCTAGAAAACCTATCAATTTGTGTCGAGTGCTGTAACCTTTACTGCTATCGATGTGTAGGTCAACGCGGTATATCTTCTAACGGAAACTATCGCTGTTCCTGTAGTGGAGATTTAGTTGGTTAGTGTATTGAGACTTCAGGTTTTGATAGAGAATAGTTTATAGCAAATCCTCTTATTTTGATCTCAATAAAGAGGATTTTATTTTTTAACAATTTATTCAATATTTTCGTCATTCGCATTAAATAGCCCCACTAATTTTTTATCATTTGTAATCTATAAATATCATTAAAGCTTCAATTGAGAGCAATTTGATATTAATCAATGGGGTTTGTCATGAATTCTAATAATAGAATAATTACCAATTTACTACTGAGCCTAATTTTAACCAATAATGTAGTCAATATTCAACAACAGGCAATAGCTGCTGAGGTTATTACTCATCAACCAGAACTTCGTAAGGGTTTATTCGATGATATAAATCGTGTAATTGGTGGTAAAAAAATCTGTGTTGCTGGATTTTGTATTGATAGTGGACAATTGACGGAATCACTATTAGCCAAACAACTCAGAGAAATATCAGAAAAAAATGCCCCAGTCACAGTGAGCAGTGACAAACTTTTTCCGAGAACTTCTTCCCTTCCAGGAAATGAATTTACCCCTGTAGTGCTTGATTTACAGAATGCTAATCCACAAGATGCTATACCTCCTGGGGATTATGCTATTTTTGTGAAAGTTTACTGTTTGCAAAAAGTAGCAGCAAGTCCCAATGGACATCGTTATCTTTTAGGACAATACGGAGGAAAGCGTAAGGAGGTATTAGCAGCTTTAAATTTAGCAACAGCTAATTCTGATATTGCTCATCAAGACCTACAAAATCTTTCCTGGGCTATCCAATCAGGTATATCCTATGAAAATATGCCCCAACCAATGCAGGAATTAGTAAATAAATTAATTCCTCAACATCGTGCTAAGTTAAAGCAGGGATGGTGGGAACAAGTAGAAAAAACTTGGAATGAAGGTTCACGCTTCTTAAATTTACCCTCCTTTGAGACATTTATTGCTCAAAATCTGGGAGATGTAGGACGGACTTTAGTAGCAACTAAACAGGTTCATCAACGGATAACATCTCGTGGTAATGATTGGCGCAATTTATCAGATATTTTCATTATTAATGATGGAACTCAAGGGACAGGAAATGTTTTAGCAACTCCTTGGAGTCAACTGGCTAACGGTGTTTACGCACGCTTTATAACTGAGGGGAATGCTAAAGATACTGGTTTGTTGCTATTGCGAATTAGAGATAAGCAAAGCAGTAAAGAATTAGGTAGTGATAAAAATAAGGCTTTACCATTACTGACTCTTATTGGTGCAGCTTTAACAGTTTATGATTTGTACGATTTAGTGACGACTCTAGTAGCAGTTCCAGAGGGTGATAGAAATATACAACCTTTAGCGATGTCGCCGGAATTAGGCGCAATTACACCGGATTGGAGAGACGCTGTAGATGTAGGGTTACAATTGTGCGATCGCAGAAGAATACCCCGTGGTAGAGTATCTGGTGCAATCAATATTTTATGCAATCTCGCTAACGGTAAACCAAGAGTTAAAAAACCAGGTGTAAATCAATCGGATGATATTGCTCGTGGAAGAAACAACACTGGTAACGATAGTGGTGGGAATAATAACAACAATCAACGTCCTGACAGAAATCCTCAAGATACTACTAAACCTAACAGGACAGCAGGTTCTAAACAACCAGGAAGTAAACCTCGTGGTACTAAGAGCGAAATTAATCCTCAATCTAACAAAGAGACTCAAAGAAGTATCAAACGAGAAAATGAATCAGCTGATATCCTCGCTGATAAAGGCTATGATGTCGAACAAAATCCAGCACCTTTACCTAATGGAAAAAAACCTGACTATCAAATAGAAGGTGAAACATTTGATGCTTACTCTCCTTCTAGTTCTAACACGGATACAATTCGTAAAAATATTAGCCAAAAAATCAAGGAAGGTCAAACGGAAAGAATTGTCCTCAATCTTGAAGATAGTAATGCCAAAGTCAATGAATTAGAAAGTCTTTTAAATAGAAAACCCATCGAAGGATTAAAGGAAATTATTGTGATCAAAGATGGTCAAGTTATTCCTTTATTCCCATAAATAACTTTAGCAAACAAGGAGTGAGTCATGGCTTTAAGCTATGGATTAGAACTGGAGACTGATTTATCACCAAAGCAAGTATTACACATACTAGCTCAAAAGCTTGATTTAAAATGGCAACAAGAAACTTTACATGGGTCAGGGGTGATGATAAATTCACATATAGAGGATGAAGACAATCAACTACTTTTTGCTGAAAAACTTGGTTATAACCCATCTGTATTTGTTGGTTTTCGTGTTAATCCCAATCAAGATTTTGAGGAAGGAATGCGTACAATGATTCGAGCCTGTATGAATTTGCTCACACAAATCAAGGGAAATGCTGTGCTGCTTTTCAATTATGAAACTATTGTTTTCCAACGCATCAATCATGAATTAATCTTTAATCAAGAAATGCGTGAACCTTGGATTGACGCAGAAATGACTAATCTGAACACCCCATATAAACTACAATCTTTAGTATCCCCATTGCTGTAAACAGCACTTTCAAATAATTACTAACATAAATTAAACGTAGTGGACTGACACGACTAAAATGATGGATTAGGTGTAGGTTGGGTTGACGTTAGGAAACCCAACCTACATTTTTTGCCCTTTTAACTTTTAACTTTTCCCGCCAGAGTATTGTTTTCCCCTTGACAAATCCATGCTCCCCAGTAAAAAGGATGCTTTAGAGGTGTATCATTTTCTTGGCAGTTAATTTTACTATCTGCAAATAATTCTTCTACATCTAACAACGTTTTTAATACTTCTAAACCTAAAGCAGACTGTCGTAATTCTCGAACTGTCATGTTACGTATATAATTTTGCGCCTCTTGTAAAGCTTCCACACAACCGATACTAGACTGCAAATTATCAAAGAAACGCTCCATAAGTAAAGCAGTCACTTTGTCAGGAACAGGCCATAAACTCATCACCAAAGTTTTTGTACCCGCTACTGCAAAAGCGCGACGTAATCCAAACACACCTTCACCAATTTGAATGTCGCCTCTAGCAGTATCACAAGCGGAAAGAACTGTCAGTTCATTACCCCATAAATCCAAACTGGCGATATCTTGAGCAAACACAAAACCTTTACCTGCATCTTTGGGGATATTTCCGCCAGATAGCCAAGTATTAGCACCCGCTAACGCTAATCCAGAACGCATCATGGGATTGTTTACCTTAGTTGTTCGCAGACGTTCCATACTCAATAGGTTAGGTTTATTAGCGACTGGTTTGGACTCAGAATTAGGTAAAAATAAACCGTGGGTAGCAATCAGCATGATAGTAGGACACAGGCTTTTTGTCAGGCGTGTTTCTAGCGCGTCTGCACCTATATATAATTGTGCATCTGGGAGTTTTTTCGCCACCCTTTCACCTAACAACCGCGTACCAGGAGCGCGAAGCAATTTTTTACCTGTGAGAGTGCTAAGTAATTCTGGTATTTGCTGTGTAGGTAAATCAGTTAAAGTCAGTTCCTCTTGAGAGACTGAATCTGCTTTTAAATCAAAATCAGGATCAGCAATAATTAGTGGTGCAGATATAGAGTTTCTTGATGACTGGATTTGAGGATGGAGAATTTCTCTACCCACACTAAGATAACTGATAGTATGCTCATCCATTAATAGAAGCGAACCAGTAACATCAACAGGTAATATCTGAAATGGGACTAAGTTTAAGTTACTGTCCGGTGCAATAATTAAATGTCTGCAATCTTTGACTAAATCCCGAATGGGTGCAAACAATGCTTGACTAAGTTGAATCGCTGCTTGGGGATTATAAGATTTAATTTGTAGTGCAGGAGCTTGACTATTTTTACTCCAGCCTAATGTCGCCTGGGTATAGTCGGACGCTTGTAAGTGGAATTCTTGAATCAGTTGGTCAATGGTTGCGGCTGCTCCCAAGTCTACCATCTCTACTGTATCTGGTTGTCCAGCTTTGAAGACAAAGACTAAGTATCGGGATGGATACCATTGTGTGTCGTCATTTGCTGGGATGGCTTGAAAATCAAACACATCAAAGCGGACGAATTCTAGTAAGATTGAGTCAGGTGGTAATGCTGTGGCTATTACCTGACGGTCAAAGTTTAGCTCAGATAACTGAATTTCCGGTACTTGCAGAGCCAGTTGTTTTTGTAAGTAGTTATATTGAGCTTGTAATTGTGCTAAATTTTCTCTGTAACTGGTCAACTCTTCAGAAAAAGTCAAGTGGATGATTTGTGAGTTTAAATTACTCAACTGACGTAGCTGTGCTTGTAGTTGGGGATAGCATCCACTATTAAGTGCAGCGTTTTGAGCCGCTAGAGCCGATGCAGTCAGGGCTTTACGCTGTAGTATGAAGTCAAATGCAACCAGTTTGGCATTCTCTGAGTGATATAGGTGGCTGTATACTAGGGAGAGGAATAAGTCAAAATCTTTTCTGATTTTTTGTAAAAAGGACAGGCGATCGCTTTCCGAACTAAACGCAAATATATTGCGAATCATCTTGTTATTAATTTTACTTGCCTGCACACGATATGCTAAAGCTGACTCTGGACAATGAGTAGCAGCCAAGAGCGTAGCCAAATTATTTAAGCTAAAGGCCACATCAGGATGTTCGTCTCCCAGTAAGCGTTTTCGCATTTCTAAAGTTTCTAAATATTTTTGTTCGGCTTCTTGGTAACGTCCCAAAGAAAAGTATAATTCTCCTAAATTATTCAGACTAGTAGCAATTTGAATATGTTCTTCACCTAATAATAACTTTCTTAACTTTAATGTTTCTAAATGTAATGTCTCTGCTGCTTGATAATGCCCTTGAAAATCATAAATCACAGCTAAGTTATTCATACTACTAGCTGCGTGTGGATGTTCATTACCAAACACATCTTTTACAATCTCTAAAGCTTTTACAAGTAACGACTCTGATTGCTCATATTGAGTTAAATCATCATATAACACTGCTAAGTTATTCAAACTAGCTGCAATTAATGGATGTCTTTCTTCTAATAGACGTTTCCTCATTCCTAAAGACTGTATACTCACTTGTTCTGATTCTGAATATCGTCCTTGTACCCGGTAAAGTGCTGCTATTTGATGTAGAGTATCAGCAATCACAGGATGCTCATTACCTAAACTGGTTTTTTGAATTTCTAAAGCTTGCAGATATTTTTGTTCAGCTTCCGAATAATTGCCTTGTTCCTCATAAAGTCCAGCCATATTAGTTAAAATATTGGCAATAGATAGATGTGCTGTTCCCCGGAACTTCTCTAGCATTGGTAAGGCTTGTAAATATTGTCGTTCGGCTTCTATATAGCGTCCTTGATATGTGTAAATCAATCCTAAATTACTTAAACTTTTAGCCATATCAGGGTGTTCAGCATTCAACAAACGCTTTCTTAGATCATAGGCTTCTAGATATTTATTCTCAGCCGCTAAATATTTGCCTTGAATGAGATAGAGTTCTGCTAAATTATCTAAGCTATGAGCTACATCGGGATGTTCATTTCCTAGTAAGCGTTGATTCATTGCCAACACTTCTAAAAATTTCTGCTCGGCTGCTATATAATTTCCCTTATCCTGATAAACACCACCTATATTACTTAAGATATTCGCAATATCAGGATGCTCATCACCAAAGATGTTTTGAGAAATTTCTAATGCTTCCCAAAATTTGCTTTCAGCTTCTAAATAACGTCCTTGAGCATCATATAATTTGCCTAAATTATTCAGGCTTGTAGCAATATCAGGATGTCCTGAGTCCAACAAGCGTGATTTCATCGCTAATGTATCTAATTGCATTTTTTCTGCATCAGCATAGCGTCCTATTAATATATAAATATTTGCTAAATTAGTTAAAGATTGGGCAATATCAGGATGTTCATCGCCAAACAAACATCTTCGCATTGCTAAAGCTTCTAAATGTACTTGTTCAGCTTTGAAATATAGTCCTTGTTCTCGATAAACTTCTGCTAGATTGTTTAAAGTTGTAGCAATTTCAAAATCTTCTTGTCCATAACATATTTTCCACAACTCCAAAGCTTGTAAAAACAATTCTTCTGCTGCTGTATAGTTACCTTGAGCATAATATAATGCTGCTAGATTATTTAAAGATTGAGCCACATCAGGATGCTCTACACCAAAGATTTTTTTTCTAATATCTAAAACTTGTAAATATAAAGGCTTGGCTTGAGAATAATGTCCTTGAATCCGATATAATTCAGCTAGATTATTAATGCTATCGCAATATACAGAATTATTAGTGCATTGCTGATTTATTCCCATATCTACAGCTTGTTGAGCAATAATCATCGCTTGTGATAAATTACCCTCTCCAGCCAGTTTGACTACTTGTAAGTTGAGTTGAATTAATTGGTTAATAATTTCTTCCATAATTCAAGTGAAAAATAAAAATGTAAAAGATGTAATAAGTTGTAAAACTAATTTTGAAGGTTCGTAGTAAGGACTTTAGTCCTTACTACGAACTTGCTTAACCCAATCTACAATTTTTATTTGATTTCATATTCTGTGTACATAATTTTACAGGTTGAATTGTGAATAATAAAATCGCATAATTCACTCAAATGGGTTTCTGTTAATTCTAATGGTTCATCATTTTCATTCGGTAGCCAATTTAAAATGGGTGTTGATTCTGTGATGACTGCGAAAATTGTTTCTCTACCTGGTGTTCCTTCAATTTGAAAAGATTTCATTGGTGAATCTTCTTGTGGTAAAAGTGTTTTACCTTGAGTTAAATATGTCTGAGGTGCAAAACAGGAAGGACAGAAACACCAAATTTTTTCTAATGTATCTTTTTGTATAAGTAATAAATGTCCGGGGCTTTCCAGATTGATTTCAAAGCGAATTTTATTACCTATTGATACAGACTTTTCATAAATAGTTTTATTCTGCCAACTCCAACCCAGTGTTTCTTCTTTAACTAACACTAAACCCATTTTTTCACTAGGATGACCTAATGATTGCAGTTGATGCCAAATTTCTGCAAGTGGTGTGAGTGGTTGTTCTGGGTTTTCTGTTGTGATATCTAAATTAGATGGTATGGCGATATCTTGCCAGTCTAATTCCAGTATTGTGCAGATTTCTGTGAAAAGATTATAACTAATTGGTATACCGTTAAAAAATTTACTAATAGTTGCCCAAGAAGCTACATGAACATCATCAGCTAATGTTTGTTGAGTCCAGTTTTTACGTAACAAGGCATATTTGGCTTTTTCAATACCTTGTGGTGATGCTGCTAATGTCCTTTTTGGCATAGTCAGGAAAGTTAAAAGTTAAAAATTAAAAGAGATTGGGCGTATTTTGTAAATTATATACAAAGTTATATCCTCTGGGCAAAACTTATACAGGTACTTATATAGCTGTTAGCGACAATCAAGTTAAAGGTATCAAGGTTTGTAGTAAGGACTAAAGTCCTTACTACGAACCTATTACTTTTGCCTTTTAGCTTTTTACTTAATCATGTTCACTATCGAACAACTGTATTTCGCTTGGAGTCAAGTCCGTGCGGGAAGTCGTAGTGCTGGTGTGGATGGAATTAGTGTTGATTTGTTTGCAGCTTCGGTTGATGAACAGTTACCAATTCTACTACGCCAGTTACAACAGGAATTTTATTGTCCTAGTCCCGCTAAAGGATTTTATTTAACTAAAAAAAGTGGAGGTAAGCGGTTAGTTGGTATTCCCACTGTGCGAGATAGAATTGTACAGCGTCTGCTGTTAGAGGAGTTGTATTTTCCTCTGGAAGAAACTTTTCTTGATTGTAGTTACGCTTATCGTCCAGGGCGGAATATCCAACAAGCCGTACAGCAATTATTCTCTTATTATCAATATCGTTCTACTTGGATTATTAAAGCTGATGTTGCTCAGTTTTTTGATAATTTATCTTGGGCTTTGTTGTTAACTCAGTTGGAAGCTTTGCAGTTAGACAGTAGCATTTTGCAGTTATTAGAACAGCAAATCAAAGCTGGTTTAATTATTGCTGGGAAGTACATTAATTTTGGTAAAGGTGTATTGCAAGGTGGAATACTTTCTGGTGCGTTAGCTAATTTGTATTTAACTGCTTTTGACAAAAGATGTCTTGGGAATGGAATTAATTTAGTCAGGTATGGAGATGATTTTGCGGTTGCTTGTCGTGGTTGGTCGGATGCTAATCGTATCCTTGATCTGATTATAAGTTGGTTGGGCAATCTTTATCTGACTTTGCAACCAGAAAAAACTCAGATTTTTGCCCCCCATGAAGAGTTTAAGTTTTTAGGCTACCGCTTTGCGAATGGTCATGTTCATGCACCGCCACCACCAGAACCCAAATTGAATGGGGAATGGTTGGTGAATGCTTCCGGTACGCCTTACTTTCGTCCCAAGGAAAGACCTTTTAAATTTGTTTCTCGTCCACCGAAGGCTTGTGATATCAGCAAGCCGGCGAATCTTCCTCGCGCACCTATTTCTCATCTTTGGCAGGATTCTATGACTACACTATATATAACGGATCAAGGTGCTTATTTAAGTGTCAAAAATCAGCAGTTTCAGGTTTTTTATCAACGGGAATTGCGGATGAAAATTCCTGTCATGCGAGTGACGAATATTGTCTTGTTTGGTTGTTGTAATGTTTCTCATGGTGCTGTGAGTGTAGCATTACAGCGACGGATTCCGATTATGTATTTGTCGCAGAAGGGACGATATTTTGGGAGGTTACAGGCGGAAGGGATGGCGAAGGTGGAATATTTGGCGCGTCAAGTTGAATGTTCCCAAAATCCTGAGTTTACTAGAAAGCAAGCTGAGGCTATTGTCTGGGCGAAGTTAAATAACTCTCGGAATTTATTGATGCGTTTAAACCGTCGTCGCAATTCTCAAGAAATAGATGATGCTCCTGTGTTAGCAGCAATTAAACATTTAGATATTTTGATGGACAAGCTATTTTTTGCAGAAACGATGGATGCGCTACGTGGATATGAAGGACAAGCCGCGACTACATATTTTCAAGCATTAGGAACTTTATTTGTTGGGCAATTTCAATTTGAAAAGCGCACTAAGCGTCCACCAAAAGACCCAATTAATAGTATGATGAGTTTGGGTTATACGCTGTTAAGCCAAAATGTGCATTCCTTTATCCAAACTGTAGGCTTACATACTCATTTTGGTAATTTGCACGTTCCGAGAGATAATCATCCGGCTTTGGTTAGTGATTTGGTTGAGGAATGGAGAGCGCAGTTGGTTGATTCTCTGGTTGCTTATCTGGTAAATTCGGAAATTTTTACAATTGATGATTTTACTTATCCAGATGAACGAGGAGGAGTATATTTCCAGCCTCATGCACTGAAAAAGTTTCTCAAGCATTGGGAGGAAAAGTTACAATCGGAGATCACACACACTCATACAGGGCAAAAATTGGCTTATCGTCGTTGTATTGAGTTGCAAGTACGAGAGTATATTGCTTGCTTGATGGGTGAGGTGAAGGTGTATCGACCGATGATTTGGAAAATGTAACGAAATGTAAATTTGCGGGGGGTAGGCAA
The DNA here is from genome assembly GCF_034931465.1 of Anabaena sp. UHCC 0399. NCBI lineage: Bacteria > Bacillati > Cyanobacteriota > Cyanophyceae > Nostocales > Nostocaceae > Anabaena > Anabaena sp. UHCC 0399. The sequence goes on from NZ_JAYGGZ010000038.1 coordinate 61,341, forward strand.
TGCCTGAAATACTGATTCTATCGTTACCCCCCGCAAATCGCTTTCTGGGTAAGGGTTTGAGTGCTGTCCTCTAGGGTATTGTTCTCAATAAACTAGGCTTATTGACAGCTAGTCTTGACCCCCCGCAAATTTGGCTGTATATAATTAAGTCAGGGTAAGGTTTTCAGAAGCCAAGCCTTTAAACTTCTTCGGAAGTTGAATTAATGGAAACTTTTTCAAACCCTTTTATTTCAATTCCCAAAGCTTTAAACTTCTTCGGAAGTTGAATTAATGGAAACCTTGGTTAGCGGGTTTTCAACCATCACCTCTTCTAATCTTTAAACTTCTTCGGAAGTTGAATTAATGGAAACCTGCATCGAATTTAGCGCCTTGTTGTTGAAGTTCGTCTTTAAACTTCTTCGGAAGTTGAATTAATGGAAACACAACAACTGCTCCTACTGCGCCCGTTAGGGTTGTGGTCTTTAAACTTCTTCGGAAGTTGAATTAATGGAAACTCGGTCAGAGTTTGAGAAAACTTACTGGACAGGTCAGTGCTTTAAACTTCTTCGGAAGTTGAATTAATGGAAACCGGATTTTCCGACTGGAGTTGTGTCGCGCGCTCCTTTAAACTTCTTCGGAAGTTGAATTAATGGAAACGCTTGAACGGTCCGCTCAACATATATTTCTTGATCCTTTAAACTTCTTCGGAAGTTGAATTAATGGAAACTGTTGCCTTCCGAAAGGTAGAATAACTCAATTAATGTGCTTTAAACTTCTTCGGAAGTTGAATTAATGGAAACAAACGTAACACTCCCCTTCTTTATTGCAGTTGCTTGCTTTAAACTTCTTCGGAAGTTGAATTAATGGAAACCGGTTCATTGCCTGCTCCAGCGAGGCTAGCTTATATCTTTAAACTTCTTCGGAAGTTGAATTAATGGAAACCAGGAGGATCAAAAGGATAGCCCCAGCTGCTGAAACTTTAAACTTCTTCGGAAGTTGAATTAATGGAAACGGTTGGGGTTGAACCGGGTTCGGAAGACCCAAATTCTTTAAACTTCTTCGGAAGTTGAATTAATGGAAACACCGCTTATGCTTTGCAGTTGAGCAGCTAAATCGGTCTTTAAACTTCTTCGGAAGTTGAATTAATGGAAACTCGGGGGCCGGGGTGGGGGTGGGAGCGGAAACAGGACTTTAAACTTCTTCGGAAGTTGAATTAATGGAAACTAGCACCTTATGGTCCTGCCGTTTTCACCTTTCACAGCTTTAAACTTCTTCGGAAGTTGAATTAAGAAAATGTTGATGCGATCGCCTTTTCATATTTGATGAGTAGTGGTGTGGAGAAAAATGGCAATGGTCTCCGACCGACCGGAGGTCATCGCTTTTTTCATCTTCATCATCTCAAAAAAAAAGAGATGAGATATTTGTATATCCCATCTCTTGTCCAAAAAATCAGAATCATTTAACTACCAGGATTTTGCTCAAGCCAAGTGACTAAATCACTGACTTGTGTAAAATCTAAAAACTCTTCTCCCAATGCTTCTAATTGTGCTGTAGACAAGACTTGAATGCGCTCAATTATTGGTGAATCAATTTCGCCAAATCGCCGATTTAACTGACGCATTAAGAAACGCAAAGCTTCTTTTTGTTCACCTTTGTCCAAAATATACTGATAAATTACTGATTCTTGCATAGTCTCCTCCCGTAACAATCGCAGAATCAAATCTTGCTCAAACTTTAACCCCGCGAAAATCTCTGTATAAGCTGCCGTATTCTGTCTAGTCTCAATATCTGAAATTCTAGCAAGACTTTGAGCAACTTGCGATAATAAAGCAGGTGCAGAATCGGTTTTGGCTAATGGTGCTAATGGTAATAACCCCAAATTATTCAGAAATATAGCTGAATCTTGCTCCCACATTCTTATCACTTGATAGCGATGAATTGTCGTCTCGCTGACATATTCTGTGGTAAAAGCAATTTCATCCCTGGTTGGTTGCAAGAAAATTACTACTTGGGTGACAGGAAGTTGATATTTCCGTGTTAAGCGGACGTAGTAATCTAGCATCCGCAATCCTAGTGGGGTTTTGGATTTGATTGTGGTTTGAAATTCGAGATGTAAAATCCGATTTTCTGTTTGTAAGAATGTCACCGCATCAGCACGAATTGGTTCAATGCTCAATTCGGTTTTTAAGATTTTAATTGTGCGTGGTTCTTGATTTAATAACCACCTAATAAAATCACGGGGATATTTTTCTGCGAGGTTTTTACAGAGATTATCATATTCTGCCATTTAGAGATTGATGAGGATGTTTATTAGACATAATAATCAATTATAAAATAACTTGTATCATAGCGCAATTTATATCTATCAAAAAACTTATATACAAACTTATATACAAAGTAATTTTAGTTATATATCAGGTTATATACGCATCTGAGAGGATGGAATTAAGTAAGGAAAGAAGGCGCACAACATAACAGTTGCAATTGTTTTTTTACTTTTAACCTTTTATTTAATTCTAACTATGTCCACAATTTACATCACTGAGCCAGAGGCAAATTTTCAAGTGCAACACCTTTATTTAAAGGTGTTTCGTCAGCAAAAGCAATGTTTTAGCCTGCGAATTAGCAATGTCAGTCAAATCATTATCTTTGGTAATATTAAATTACCAAATGATGTAGTTAAAGCTGTAGTAGCTCATCAGATCCCAGTGCTTTATTTAACTACAAATGGCGAATTCATAGGCAGATTAGAAAATCCAGTACAACGCCAATATAAATATCAAACTCCTCAACGCCAACGCGCACGTAATGCGGAATTTAATTACGCTACTGCTGAAAGTATTATCTGGGCAAAGTTGCATAACCAACATACATTTATGCAAAGCTGGACTAGATATTACGCCGACCATACAACCCAGCGTGCATTAAATTACCTCACACTGTTGATAGATAATTTATCACTGGCAACATCTGTTGATCAACTGCGTGAATATAGCGAAGAAGCAGATCAAGTTTACTATAATGCTGTTACTTCACTACTCAAGTTTCACAACTCCTGTTCGCGCTTTCAGGAACAGCGTATAAACGGGTTATTTAACTTGGGATATCAACTGCTACATCAATATATATACACCTTGCTTGACACCGCAGGGCTTCATCCCGATTACGCTATCCTACACCGCAATGTACACCATGAGTTACCCCTAGCATGGGATTTTACCGCCGAGTTTCGGACTGCGATTGTTGACGACTTAGTATTAAATTTCGCCCGAAATTTCCCCCACACCAACGGAAATGGGAATGGAAACGGTAAAGGTCAGCCACGTAATATTTTGCAACGTTTCCTGCAACATTGGGAATCTAAGTTGAGAACATTTGTACTACACCCCTACGGTGGAGAATTTAGCTATCGCCAGTGTATGGACTTACAAGTACGAGAATATCTTGCGTGTCTGCTGGGTGATGTGGAATATTATCGTCCGCTTGCATTCAAACATCATCCTGCACATTCTGACTTTGCCAAGATCAGTGAATCCCAAAAAGCACCGTTAACCTTGGTGAAGTAGTAATGTTCTATTTAGTATGCTACGACATTGTGAGCGATACTCGCCGTAACAAAGTGGCGAAACTTTTAGAATCCTACGGTTTACGGGTACAAAAGTCAGTTTTCGAGTGTGTATTAGATGAGAACCAGTACACTACTCTATCCAAATACTTAACTCGACTGGTAAATAAACGCGAAGACCAAGTACGATTTTATCCTATGTCTGCCCACACTCGTTGTAAGATTGCGGTCTTGGGAACAGAACCGGAGTTTGTGATTGATGATGCGGCGTTTATCGTTTAGTCGCTACGAGCTTTAGACAGTATTTACCATAATCAGTATACCAAAATGACTGCTGAAAAAAAAGCACGATCTCCACCTCTTGTCATGTAAACATTTCAACGCTTTCGGTCAAGTTTGGATAATCAGAAACTATTGAATGCAGATTCAATCTTCCAAATTCTGTTTAGTTTTTACTTCCAAAGTTCAAAAAAAACTGGATACTTTATCTTCTTCAGACCGCAAGCAATACGACAAAGCTTTTAAATGTTTTGCTGAACAAGGTGCAGCTTATCGGAGTTTAAGAACACATCGATATCGCTGCAAATATGGTGATATTTGGAGTTCTTCTGCATCTATGGCAAAACGGTTTTACTGGCGTTACATCGATAAGCAAAGTATTGAGATTGTACACATAGATTCTCATTAATTAGGCTAAAAGTAGAAGCCGGTGTAACACGTTACCAGATATTTTACCGTGCGTTAGGACTAGCGTTCATAACGCACCCTACTGGACTGACTACTAAATTTAAATTTCGTCCCATCTTTATTTTCTTCTATGCCCAAACCTCGTCCATTGCAAACACGAGAATTAAGGCTGATTTCAATGTACAGCAATTGGGAATTTGGCATGACACCCCGACAATTTTATTCTAAGTGGGCGGTCAGCTACGAACAAATAGCTATGATCTGTGATCGCTCTGACTCTACTGTTAGGGGTTGGTTTAGAAATGGTCAAAACCGACGCAACCCAACACGCAATGATTTATTAAATCTGGGTTTGATGGATTTCCTGCTAGAGCATATTGACGAAATTCCTGAGCATCTACAACAGTTATTGCGTCTTGCTATTTCATAGTATTTTGCACACACAAAAGAAGGAATCTGTCAATATCGTTTAGACCTGTTTTGCTGTATATATCCTGAACTAATGTGAATTGAGGTAATTCAAAAACACGTTATTCATGTAATTTTCAGCAATTCTAGGAGTCACTATGACATATTTTGAGCAGTTACATCCGTGGTGCATAATTCGCAATTTATCTAGGAATGATTGCATAGTGGTAGCGAGATTTCGTCGCCGCAATGATGCGACTGCTTACCTACAAGTGCTGCAAAGACAAGTGAATAGTGTCAAGTTTGTGCTGAAATTTAATGCCCAAATTTGAATTACTTGACTTCAGATGAAGTTGAATTAATGGAAACATTGGCATTTCATTCACGCTAAACGTGCTTAATCTCCAGCTATAATTTATGGCTGGGGATTTTTATTTACAAAAAACTTAACGGGAGTCTGAAAGCCCAGGAGAAACCCCACAGGAGCTATTTTTCCACATATAGTTATTATTGAACGCCTTGCTCATCTTGCACTTAGTCAATGATTTAACATTCAGATTTCTAAGTAGAAAATGTAAGTTAGATAGTTAGATAGAAACTGCGATCGCCTCTGGTAGCTGGAACGCCATCGCGGCTGCACTTAACTAGCAATTTTTCTACATGAAAGGCGATCCGGTTTTTGTGGCTGAGTTGGCGTTAGCTTTGTCGTTAGGCATCGCCTTTTGTGGAGTCTTCTGAACTCAAAGCTAGAGAGCCTTAATTTGTGAAAAATGTATTGCTCCTGTTGTATAACTGTAGATCCAAAGCTACAATCTGCCTGTATTAGAGGCATTTTTAATGACAACTTTAATTTATTACTCGTGAGCAAAACCCATATTATTGCGCTATTTAATCAATCAGGCGGAGTAGGAAAGACAAGTTTAACTATGAACTTGGGTTATCACCTTGCTCAAAAAAAGAAAAAGCGTGTTCTTTTAATAGACATGGACCCTCAAGCCTCACTTACGACATTTATGGGGCTAGAACCGGAAAATATCACTAAAACTGTCTACGAAGCAGTGGTGGGGGAAGAACCATTACCAATATACTCTGAACCTATTCACGGTATGGGTTTAGTGCCAGCCAATATCAACTTAAGTGCCGCAGAACTAGAACTAGTTGCCGCCTTGATGCGGGAAATGCGCTTAAAAAATGCGATCGCACCCGTACTCGCTCAATACGACTACATTTTGATTGACTGTCCCCCATCACTGGGTATCCTCAGTGTTATTAGCTTAGTAGCAGCTACTCATGTTTTAGTGCCAATTCAGTGCCAGTTTAAATCCTTTCAAGGAACTGATTTACTATTAAGAACTGTAGCCACACTCCGAAAAGGTGCTAATAAAACACTCGCCATTGCTGGTTTCATACCCACAATGTATGATGCACGTACTGCTCAAGAAAGCAGAACCATGAAAGCCATCACAGAACAACTTTCACCTGTGGCAACAGTTTACGAACCCATTCCTAAATCTATTGCCTTTGCTGATGCAAGTGAGGCACGTTTACCTTTAGCAGTATATAATCCCAAACATCCTGCCGTCGCTGTACTGAAAAAAATCGCCCTCAATTTAGAAAAACTACAGTGAGCAAAAAAGAGCAACCCTATACCAGCCAATTAAAAGGTGTAGCCGCCCTACTAGGCGAAAGTTTTAACGAAAGAGAAAGTATGGCTACTACACCAAATACTGTTGCCATCAACTTAATCAAATTCCCCCCATCCCAGCCCCGGCGTTACTTCGACGAACATAAGCTTGAGGAACTATCACGCTCAATTCAAAAATTGGGCATCCTTGAACCTTTGTTAGTGCGTCCGCTTTCTGGAGGCGATTATGAATTGGTAGCGGGGGAACGACGCTACAGAGCAGCAATAATGGCAGGGCTAACCGAAGTCCCTGTGGTCGTCCGCGATATGGATGACATCACTACCTATCAGGTGCGATTAGTTGAAAACCTGCAACGAGAAGACCTCAATCCCCTAGAAGAAACCGAAGGCATCCTTGAATTATTTGCCATCCAGATGCAGATCACCCAACAGGAGGTTAGCAGCCATCTCAACCGCATGAGAAACGTTTGCGATCGCAATTCCGAATTGAGACATAACGTTATGTCTCAAAGAGAAACTAAGATAGTTGAAGAATTATTTGCATCGCTAGGGCGAATGAGTTGGGAGTCATTTGTGAAAAATCGCCTCCCACTGATAAATCTGCCAGCAGATGTTCTAGAAGTGCTGCGTTCTGGTCAACTTGAATATACCAAAGCACGAGCGATCGCAAGAGTTAGTGATGAGTCTACTAGAAAGCAACTTCTTGAGGATGCGATCGCCTACAATCTCTCATTGAGTGAAATCAAGCGGAAGATTAAAGGAATTGAGACTACTGTTCAATCAAATTCGTTATCTCCAATAAATTTAGCATCGATAAAAGACCGAGTTGATGATACGTTCCAACGCTTCAAGAAAGCAAAAGTGTGGGATGACCCCAAGAAAAAATCAAAGGTAGAGAAGTTGTTATCTCAGTTAAATGAATTGATACAAGATGACAATCAACTGTGAACCAAGGTGTTTAACGAAAACAGGGTATGGGGAAAGATTGTTTACCTAATAGGCTACATGGCTTTCATGCACATTGTTCGTCCAGTCGCTTCTCTACGATTCAAAAAAGGTCAAGACACATTACACAAAATCACTCTCTACATTAGAAAAAATGTGCTGCTGTCAGGATTTGTGAGCAACTGTTAGGAGTAGTGGAGCGGCTCTCCACTACTCCTAACACTCAACTTAACTGTTAATTTTTTAATACTGAGCCTGTTTTTTTTCTAACTTCAAAAAAAACAAATTAACCGATATTTTAAATTGTACCCCCTAGTAGGGTATATATAGGTGTCATATATACCCCAAGGATAAAATAGAATTATTAGGGAAAAATAGCCCCTATATAGGGTATATTTAGGTAATGCTTAGGGTATATTAGAGCCAGCAAGATTTTGTACCCCACTTGACCCCCATGTCCAATATTCACAACTTACAAAAATTTTTCCGGTAGGCTTTGATAACGGTTACGGCAGTCTAAAACTTTTAGTAGATGGCTTTGAAGTAGTGCGCGTCCCCAGCTATATTTCCACAGCAGAAATGGAAGATGTACCAGGGAGAGTAATTCTCAATGGCAATGCTTACACAGTTGGGAAATCAGCGTTCCGAGCCGGAAATCATTTTGAGCGCAACACAGATAGCTAGGCTCTACTGGCTGGGTTGAGCCGCACTTTGAGGAAAATCAGCGATTACCCAGATAGCCTCGCTGTGATAAAAATCGCCACGTTGCTCCAATGTAAAACCACCCAGTAACAATCCTAACCAAACCTCCACCATCGGCATTTTCAATCCTCGTTGTAGTAAGGGAAGTGTAATTTCATCTTTGACTTGTGTAAGATAGAGAGCGATCGCACTTTGCCATTTCTGCACATCTTCATCACCAGCCAACCGATGAACATCTTCTACAGTCTGAATTTCAAGCATCGCTAGGACGTTCTCTTTCTCAACCGGAGCGGCTACTGAATCATGACTTTCGGCAGTATGAGAAAACTGATGTGGCCCATGAGGTCTAAAATTCTGCGGTGCTGGTTCTTCGATTAGGTCATCCAAATCTAGCTGCATTGTCGTCCGCACTAACCCAGCAAAGATATCCGTGCTGACAACCGGCCCCAAAGTATCGTTCTGAGCGCGAACATCTGACAACAATAACTCAGCACGGGATTTGAGAATATCTGCAATTTGGGAAAAGGCTTGTGCGGCGGTTGATAATTGTGCTTCCACAGATAAACTTTCAAGCTCGGCATCTAAACAATCCCAGACGGGAGCAAGTGTTGATGTCGGTGGAGCTTCTGACATCTCATCCAAAATATCCCAAATTGTTAATTGGCGATAGCTGGTCATAATTCAGGATGCAATGGGCAGGGACGCACTGGACAGTGAGTCGGGCTAATCTCAAACATATCCTTATATTGGTGGAGGGAAACACCATATTGTTTAGCAAAAGCCTGCAACACCTGATCTGTATAGGTGCGGATCTTGCCAGCAGTTAGCCCAAAGCAGTGGATTGGCTCTAACCTACAAATAGGCTTTTGTCCTAGCCATAGTTCTGCACCCAAGGCGTGCAATGGCTTATCCCCCGGTTCTTTATACAGATACAACACGGCGAAATATGTTTCTGGCGGTTCAACTGTGATGGTATCTAGTTGTGCCGAGTCATCTTTGGTGCGTCGGCGGTAGAACGAACGGCGATTATGACAGACTTTGGGATTCCAGCATCCATCCCCTGAAGACCCATGTAGCACTTTAGCCTTAGTTGTTGGTAGCTTCGCGCATAATTGGCATTTGGGATCAAGTGGCTTTGGCATGGGTTATTCTGATTCTTCCCCTATAGCTCGATAGTAGGCAGAGATCGCCGCTTCTTGTTCACTACGCAGTGTATACCG